>JAATVL010000130.1 GCA_014523525.1 Nitrososphaerales archaeon TH703
ATAGGTAGACAACCAGGTGAACAAGTTCGTATAGAATTTCGTGCAGCAAATCCAAATGCTATTCTTGGTGCAATTTTTACAGTATCATCACCATTTCTCTCTGATCTAGAACGTGTAATAATAGGAAACAGAATTGTAAACCTGAATAACTGCCAACTCTCAGGAAGCATTTGCGAAGGAGAAGTGAAAGCTCAGATCATGATTGAAGGACTTGATGAGAATGAGGAGCAGGCAAAGGACATGGGCGAACTTATTGAAAAGTTGAATCACGACGTCCAAAATCACAAGTTAATAGTCCTTGCACCGCATGGAGGAAACATCGAACCCTGGACAGATGTGGAAGCAGAATACGTAGCGAATCAATTCGGTGATCGTGCTTCTTTATGGTTATGTAAGGGGTTTAGTAGTAGCAAATCGAATGGTCATTCCAATGAAGATGCACCTGAGCGTTGGCATATTACTTCAACCAAAATTAGTGAAAAATCGTTCCCCAAGCTTAACACGATTATTGGGGATAATCCGTCGTTCGATTATTCGATTGCCTTTCATGGATGGACCGAAAATTCCATTTGTGTCGGTGGGAATCCAGATAACCCGGACCATGAACTGAAATGTGATATTAAGGGTGCAATCAAGAACGCTCTCAAAGAAAGGAACTCTGATATAGAAGTCCACCTTTCCCCTTGCCCTGCCGGACAATTTAACGGTGATAGCCCAAAAAATATTGTAAACCGTCTGGGCACCAACGCTATTCAAATTGAACAATGCAAAATTGCCCGTCGTGAATACCATGATGATATTGCACAGGCAGTTGTGAACGTTATCGGCACCAGAATCAATGCCTGACGGGAGGACAAATTGTTTATGATATTCTGTATAATACTGCGCCATCATCTTCAGATGAGAGAACATACAGGTAACCATCTGGGCCAATTTTCAGATCGGTTATTCTCCCGAAGCCATTTGCAAATATGAGACCCTTGGATTCTTCAATGTTGTTGGCAATCTTATCTTTAAGAGCTCCCTGTAATATCAGACTTGTTCTATTTCAAGCATCTTTAGCCTACAAATGATGCCTTCGTTTCTAGGACTCCTTAGCTCTTCTTCTACGAATAGCTGGTGCATGGTGTCATCATACTGCCTTTGGATGTCTTCCATGAATTTCTTATGAAGTTCAATAAATCCTACCCTGGTAAAATCGGAATACCATGACAGTAAAAAATTTAGAAAATTTCGACAGCCATTATAATGTATCGAAAGTAAAGAAGAAAGAAAGAATAATAGGACTAAAGTTTATCTTGAATAAGGGTGTCTGTTTTTTATGAGAATCCCAATTAATCAAAATGATGATTTTAGTAAGAATTTAAATGACCACTTTGCCAAAATTGAGGATACTCACTTAGAAAGAATAAAGCCATTTCTTGCTGCAAGAGAACTTAATGTAATGCTTCAAGATGGATCCGTGACAAAATCTTCCACTTTTGATCCAAAGTATGTGGTAAAGTTTTATCGATCCTTTCTGAGTGATCTAAAAAACTGGAAGGGTGACATTCAGGAAACAACAGGCGAGCTTAATAGGATAACTTGTCAAATTTCAACTACTCTGGATAATTATACTATCAAGGGATATTTTGGAATACAATTCCATGTGTTACCCTACTATAAGCCTGATAATCAAGTTATACGGCTGCAAAAAGAATTATTTGAACTTTCAACCAAGAATTCTGCTTTACAAGAGTCAGTATCAAATATTGGTAACTCTACAATAAAACAGGAATTAAAAAACATGGCTCTTGATGAGTTAGAATTTGAAGACCTGTTTGAAAAATTATTTCAAAATCAAGAACTAATTGGTAAACTTGAAGAGAAGGTAAAAAATATAGAAGAATCATATCCAGAACTAAATGGGGCAGAGAAAAGGAAAGGTTCGATAATTTCCGAATTGGATGACTTGGTCATAAAGCTTTACCAAGTCTCCGCAATTACAATTGATTATAATAAGCTAATGCAGGGAGAAGAAGGAATAATTGTGTACTTTGATGTAGAAACAATCGACAAAAAGAAAGGAAGAGGAAAACAAAACAAATCTGTAAATTTCGAAGCTATGAAAAGCCAGACAAAAGTAAGAATAACTATGCTATTTGATGAAATCATCTCTGTACTGCGTCACAAATTCGTTTGAACTACCAGACCAGAAATGTAGTGGCACACTTTAGGATATTAATTAATATTTGTTCATGATTGAAAGGCCATCAATATTAATAAAAAAGGGCTGTTCGATATGACACTTATTCATACACGCGTCTACTATTTGAGAATATAAATTACTTTGCAGATCCTTCAATTTAAAATAAAAATACTCAATAGCACACCAAAATTCATGGTAATTAAGTAATTGGCGCTTTTAAAAACAAAAATCATAATATTATCATAATAATAAACCTCTTTGAATAAAGAATTTGAGCAATTTGCGTAAGGAGAAAGACAAAGGTTTGCCTACAATACAAGACATAATAAGGGCCCAGAATTTAATGGACAAGGCAGTAGTCAGAAAGACACCGTTATTAAAATCGAACACATTTTCGAATATTGCAAGAACAAATATCTTTTTAAAATTTGAATTGTTTCAAAGAACCGGTTCTTTTAAGGTTAGAGGGGCGTATTCAAAAATTAATTCACTTACAGACGACCAATGCAAGTCTGGTGTTGTCGCAGCCTCAGCAGGTAATCATGCACAAGGAGTTGCCTATGCTGCTCAGAAGAGAGAAATCAAGTGCAATATAGTAATGCCAAAAAACGCCTCTCCTGCAAAAGTCGCCGCTACGCGTTCTTTCGGTGCAAATGTAATTCTTTCTGGAGATACGTATGAAGAATCATGGAAAACAGCTTATTCAATGTCAAGAGAAAATGGATATTCAATTATCCACGCTTTTGATGATCCCCTTGTTATAGCCGGGCAAGGGACTATTGGCTTGGAATTATTGGAAGATTTGAACGATATTGACAAGATCTATTTACCGCTTGGGGGTGGTGGACTAGCATCAGGAGTATGCATTGCCATTAAGGCTAAAAGACCTAATGTCAAAATTATAGGAGTTGAATCCAACCAATTTCCTGCGATGAAGAAATCACTAGAAAAGGGAAATCTGTGCCATATTGAAGGAGGATTTTCTATCGCCGATGGAATTTCAGTCAAGTCTCCAGGTGAGCTTACATTTGAAATTTGTTCAAAATATTTGGACGACGTTGTTACTATAGATGATGTTTCTATTGTAGAGACTATGTTTATGCTTATGGAAAGAGAAAAGATTGTAGTTGAACCTGCCGGGGCCGCAAGTCTAGCTTATGTTCTTTCTATCGGTAAAATAAAAAACAGTCAAAACATAATTTCAATCCTTTCTGGAGGAAATATAGACATGTATCTATTAGGTCAAATAGTATCAAAAGGTTTAATGCAAATGGGAAGATTAGTTAAAATATTTATCCAATTGCCTGACAAACCAGGGGCCCTGAAAAGTATTGTCGATAAGATAGCGGAGCTTAGCGTCAATATTGTTCAGGTTGAACATGATCGTCTGAGTTCCAATGTCGCAGCAGGCTCTGCTGGAGTATATCTAAGTTTAGAGCTAGAAAATGAAAAACATTCAAGAAAACTTTTGGATTTCCTAAAGCAGGAAAAAATGGTTTTTAAGGTTGTACCTTAATTACAGTAACAATATTCTCTAAACCCAGCTTTATCCGCAGTAGAGCCACCAATCTTAACCAAAATAAACTCGTTCTTGGCTCTTGCATAAGATTCGTTCAAATTTCTTTCATTTTCACGTAAAATTTGATACTCATCCATAGATAATCTCTTACGAAATCCAATTTCCTCTTCAAGGTTCATATTCTTCACTATTTCCTTATAACTTTGTTGGATAACTCCACTGAAAACCATTGCACTGCTACCACTTCCATATGATCCAAATCCGACTCTGCAGCCTTCGATGTCATGATGTTTTTTAAATTCACATTCAAGTAAACTCCTAAATCCCATATACATTGACGCTGTATACAAGTTTCCTATGATGTTAGAAGCTTCAAGAGAGCTTGCCATCTTTTGTTCATACACCTCATTGTAAAATGAGGTTTGCATGAATGCTTTTCTGAATTGTTCATCTGCCTTCATAAATTCCTTATCTGCTAAAGTAGACTCTATAGTACCTCGACTATCATTTGGAACAGGTTCATCGAATCCTATCTCCTTGATGACATGTTGCCATCGCGGAAGTGTTCTCCACTCATGTCTTAGCAAATATGCAAGTGCCTTTTCTCCCATTCTTCTATATGGTAAATGCACTGTAAACAAATCTATGTAATCTGTTATAGATTCCCCATCCTTAAGATGAATCAATCCTGTTCTCATTGCCTTTTCCTTATAGCTATCGAAAGCCTTTCTAACTTGTATTAAATATAATAAATTGGAATATAGCCCATTTACAAGTGGTGTCTCCTTTCCAAAGGGCCTATAGAAATCATATTCATTCTTGATTATAGTTGACGTGACTTTTGGATCCAGCGCTAACAATCTGGGTTCTTCCTTTATCAGAAGTGCGACTGCTCCTGCTCCCTGTGTATATTCTCCTGCCGATCCAACATCGTATTTGGCTATGTCGGTTACAACTACAATAGCAGCCTTATCATTATTTTCTTCCGCTCTAATCCAATTCGTGTTGTCATAAATTGCATAAGACCCACTCACACAGGCAAATTTACATTCGATTCCTCCCGCATGCTCAAAAGAACTGTCACCGTATACTTGTTCCAACATACCTACAACAAATGAATTTAATGCTTTTGATTCGTCAATACTTGATTCAGTTGCTACATACAATCTACCGATATCATCCGGATGTAAGTTGTTCTTTTTCATTAGCTCAAGACATGCATTTGATGCCATACAAGCTGCATCCTGATTTGTGTCCACCAATGCCATCTTTTTTATTCCTATACCATGTTCTAGCTTTTGGGGATCAATTCCTCTTGCTTGAGCAAAATCTTTGTAGTCAAGGTAAAGTTTTGGAACGTATATAGCAAGATCGTCAATGCCAGCTGGCATGTTACAGTTTTTCTCATGATAGACATTTAAAGGTACTTGTTGATATTCGACCCTAATTATAAGAAATTCGATAGAAAATTGGTATATTTTTAAGAAAATTATATTGTTTATCTCAAACAATCTATATCATTGTAAAGTAATCATGTGTTTTTCAATCCGTTTGATAATAAGTATTCGGAGCCGCTCAAAAATATAATTCCAATATTTTTCCGTGCTATCAGACCAAACTGTTAGTTGTCTCTCGACCTTATTAATTAGAATTAGTTTCACCTAATGCTTTACCTAATGAACTCGAATGGTTTCATAGAAATTATTACGTTCATGGGCCTGGAACCCAATTTGTTTAATTGCTGTAATAATTTTATCCGAAGTTAATTCTGTAGATCTTGCTCCAGTTGCACTAACTACTTCTTCACCAATTAAGGTGCCTCCAAAATCATCTGCGCCATAAGTTAATGCTAGTTGAGCCATTCCTATACCATTTGTAAGCCATGAAGACTGGAGATGATCGATAAGTCCTGAAAAAACAATCCTAGATATTGCAATCATTTTTAGTAATTCTAGTCCGCCTGAAGGATATTTTATCATCCCTTCTGCTTGCATTTTTGTATTATTTGGTTCAAAGCTCCATGGAATAAATGACATGAAGCCGCCTGTCTTTTCCTGTAATTCTGCAATCTTAACCAAGTGTCTCCCACGTTGTTCGTAATCTTCCCCTGTACCGTACATCATCGTAGCCGAAGATTTAATGCCCAGTTCGTGGGCCTGCTTCATGATATTTAACCATTCATCACTTTTTATTTTCAAGGGACTAATTCTTGATTTTACATCATCATCAAGAATTTCAGCACCAGCACCTGGCAATGAGTCCAAGCCTGCTTCTTTCAATCTAGAGAGTACTTCCTTCGTGTTGCTTCTTTCTACCTTGGAAATAGTATCAATTTCAGAGGCTGAAAGTCCGTGAATAGCAACGTCAGGACATTTCTCCTTTATTGTTTTGAAAGCTTCTTCGTAATACTCGATCCTCAGATCTGGATTGTGACCCCCTTGCATCAAGACCTGACTTATTCCAAATTGGTTCCTTGCTGTTGCGACCCTTTTTACAACATCATCTACAGATAATGTATATCCCTCAGAATCTCCAGGAGCTCTGTAAAAAGCACAGAACTTGCAATATGTTATGCATACGTTAGTATAATTTAGAATAATGTTGCTTACAAACGTCGCAACTTTACCAAATAGCTTTTCTCTTAATATATTTCCAATGATTCCTAGCGCGTAGGGATTGTCAGATCTTAATAAACGGATACAATCGTTTAATGCAGGCCTTTTTCCATGCAACACTTGATCAAGAATATCACTTACATCAGATTTCTGGATCAACTCTTGTGCAAAGAAGCTCATGAACTATTTCATGACGAATGCCAACGGTATTTATTCTTTACAAATATTGTCAAAAAGGTGAAGATTTTATAGCCGATATGGACATCATCTAAACAATTTGTTACAAAGTATTGCAGGTAGTTCAAACGCTCTAGAGAAGGTTATTCATGGTGAAGAATTATCATTCAATGATGGTCTAGAATTAATTAATAATGAAAATGTCTTCGTTTTGGGCGCAACAGCAAATTTGATAAAAAAAAAACTAACTGGTAACATAATAACATTTGTTGCTTCTTACTACCTGAACTATACAAATATTTGTGCGGCAAGTTGTCCGCTTTGTGCTTTTTACAGAAAAGGAACTGAATCTGATTCATATACACTGACACTCGAACAGATACTGACAAGGGCAAGAATAGCGATAAACGAAATGAAGGCAACAGAACTTCATATCGTCGGGGGGTTCCATCCAAAATTAGGACTTGACTATTATGAAAAGATGATAAGGGAAATTAAGAAAGAATTTCCATCAGTTACAGTTAAAGCACTTACACCTGCCGAAATTCACTTTATTTCTCATATTACGAGAAATTCAGTAAAAGAAGTACTCTCTAGATTAAAAGACGCAGGACTTGATGCCCTACCTGGAGGAGGAGCAGAGATATTCAGCAAAGATATAAGGGATATAATCGTGAGGGGCAAATGTTCTGGGGATGAATGGATAAAGACTGCAGGAATCGCACATGAGATGGGAATACGATCAAATTGTACGATGCTATTCGGTCATATTGAAAAGCCAGAACATGTTATAGATCATTTAATAAAAGTACGTGAATTACAAAAGAAAACGGGAGGTTTTATTACATTCATACCATTGAAGTTTAGCTTGGACAATACAGAACTTGAACAAAAAGGACTAATTGAAAATGAAAGTTCTTCAATATATGATCTGAAAGTAATTGCTTTATCAAGACTCATGTTGGCTAATGCGATGAAAAATATTTCAGTATATTGGGTTGCACTTGGAAAAAAATTAGCTCAAGTTGCACTATCATATGGAGGGAATGACCTTGTTGGTACCGCCTTTTCAGAAGAAATTTTTAAGGCTGCGGGGAAGATCACAGGAACCACAATTCAGGAATTAATTTCACTGATTGAAGATGCAAAATATATTCCCTTACAAAGAGACACATTTTTCAATATTTTATAACGTTCTAAATCACTATAAATGACTAGTAATATTGTTGAATTTTTTGACTGTTACTATCTACAAACAACAATTCATCATATGAGAGAATATTACTACTCTTAGCCTTTTGTAGCATTGTTATTATAGAATCTTTTCCTACTTGATCCATATTGATAGTAAGATCATTTACATACATCCTGACAAATTTTTCAATTAGCGATTTAGGATTTCCTCTACCAAATTGCATCGAATATTCTAATGCATCATCTATATTTTTAAGCCCGTATTCTATAGAGCCCCTGAAAAGCTCATCAAACTCAATTATTTCCTTAATCGTTAGGGAACGTTTACTTATAACGTTGATTCCAAGTGGAACAGGCATGCCTTTGGTAATATCGTGCCACCATCGTCCAAGGTCTAGTATTTTCTTGAATTCCTCTCCAAGTGAAATTTGTGCTTCATGAATAATTAGGCCAGCATCTACCAGGCCAGATGAAACATGCTTTGGTATTTCATTAAAGATGATTTCAACACCATTGAAATTTCCTATAGCCAGATTAAGCAGTAAGTTTGCAGATGTCATCTTTCCTGGAATTCCGATCTTATACTTATGCAACTGCTTCAACTCGATATTCTTTTTTGAAATCACAATAGGACCATAATTGATCCCGAAACTTCCACCACTGTTCAAAATGACGTAATCTTTAATGAATGCATAAGCGTGAGCTGAAATCGCTGTGATGTCTAATTCATGATTAATTGCACGCTTGTTTAGCTTCTCAATATCTTCAATAACATGTTCTATTTGGAGATATGGCGACTTAATGTTACCGGAGGCAATGCCATAAAACATAAAAGCATCGTCCGCATCAGGCGTGTGCCCCAGTGTTACTTGTTTCATAAGAAAGTGATTATTCTGATGATATTTTTATTTTACAGAATTGGAGTCGATAAATAAGAATATGTAAAGTTACAGGCAACAATATATTATATTCCAGCAAGTTTCTATCTGTGGTTCTCAACCGTGACTTATATTTCCGTTCAATTTGATCCAGTCTCTTAGTAAATTAAGGAAGATTTAATAATCCTGCATAGATTTTTTGTGGTTTGTAAGATGCCAAAATTCAAGTCTACACAGGACATATTAAGAATTATCGGAAATAAGGATCAAATACGTAATTTCGGTGTGATTGCTCACGTAGATCACGGAAAAACTACGATGAGTGATAGCTTATTGGCTGCATCAGGAATAATTTCTCCTTCAGTTGCCGGTCAGGCTCTGGCACTAGATTCAATGAAACTAGAGCAAAATAGACAGATGACAATTAGGGGAGCCAATGTAACTCTGTATTATGAAATCGATGGAAAAGAATACGTGATTAATATGATTGATACTCCTGGACATATCGATTTCACTGGAAGAGTTACTCGAGCTCTAAGGGCGATTGATGGCGTCGTTGTAGTCTCAGATTCTGTTGAAGGAATAATGACTCAGACAGAAACTGTAACCCGGCAAGCTCTTGAAGAGCGTGTGAGACCAGTTCTTTATATAAACAAAATTGATAGACTCGTCAAAGAGCTAAGATTAGATGCACCTGCCATGCAAAAATGGCTTTCAAACATTATTGCAGAATTCAACAAATTAGTCGATATTTATGCTGAACCAGAACTAAGAGAAAAATGGAAGGTAAGTATTCAAGGAAATAGCGTAGCCTTTGGTTCGGCTAAGGATAGATGGGGATTTAACTATAATATAGCTCAAAAAAATGGAGTTGGCTTTAAAGATGTCTATGATGCGTATAACTCTGACGATCAATCTTTGATAAGAAGCCTATCAGAAAAAGCTCCTTTGCATGAGGCAGTACTTGGAATGGTCGTCCAGCATCTTCCACCACCTCATGTAGCGCAGCGCTACAGAATACCGAAAATTTGGCCAGGGGATCTTGATTCTGACATTGGAAAATCTCTCATATCATGTGATGATAAGGGACCAATTCTAATGATGGTTACTACAATTAATGTGGACCCTCAAGCGGGCAGGATAGCTACTGGTAGATTGTTTTCTGGTACGGTAAAAGATGGAGATGAAGTCTATCTAATTGACGGAAAAAGAACGGGTAAAGTTCAATCGGTAAATATCTACATGGGTAACACTCGTGAACTAGTAAACATGCTTCCCGCAGGAAATATACCCGCTTTACTTGGAATAGATCATGCAATTGCGGGAGAGACATTTTCATCGATTAAAAATGTACCTGCATTTGAATCAATAAAATATGTTTCAGAACCTGTTGTTACTATCGCGATAGAACCAAAACATCCCAAAGATCTGCCAAAATTGGTTGAAGCATTAAGAAGAATAACTGTTGAAGATCCAAACCTAATTGTAAAAATCAACGAAGAAACTGGTGAAACATTACTATCTGGTATGGGAGTGCTACACCTTGAGATCGCTACATCTCTAATACTTGAAACTGGTTTGGAAATTACTACTACTCAGCCTCTTATCAACTATCGTGAAACCATACGCAATAATGCTGGTCCTATTATGAGTAAATCTCCAAATAAACACAATAAGATTTTCATGAGAGTTGAACCATTAGGAGAAGATATTATTGAATTAATAAAGAATGGCCATATCCATGAGGATTTGGATAGAAAACAAATGGCAAAAATGCTAAGGGAAAAGGGTTGGAGTGCAAATGAAGCAAAGAATGTTTCTGCTGTTGATATCAGTGGCAACGTGCTTGTAGATGAAACCAAGGGTGTTCAATTTATACAGGAATCGATGGATTCCATAAGGTCTGGTTTTGATGATGTAGTACATTCAGGTCCCATTGCTCATGAAACGCTTCGTGGAGTAAAATTTGTTCTGCACCATTTTGTACCACATGAAGACCCCGCTCACCGTGGCCTGGCACAACTAATGCCAGCCACTAGGCGATCCATGCTGGGATCAATGCTTTTAGCGAATCCAGCATTATTAGAACCGATTCTTGGTATGGAAATAAAATGTCCGCAAGAACAAATCGGAACAGTAGCAGGAATCTTATCAGGAAAGCGTGGAAAACTATTGAGCGTAGAACAAAAAGGCGTAATTAGCATTATACAAGGTGAAGTTCCTGCATCAGAGACATTTGACTTGTCAGAGGTAATGCGAGGTGGAACTGCTGGCAAGGCGTTATGGAATACTTATTTTAAGACTTGGCAAGTTGTACCGCAATCAATATTACAATCACTTGTAAATGATATTAGGAAGAGAAAGGGTTTGAATCCAGAATCACCTAACGCTGATGAATTCGTAGATAAAGAATAATCACGCTATACAAGAGGACAAATTTCTTATTTTCCACTAATGTGATAATTTCAATAATCTAGAATCCTTCATAAAAAATTCCGTAAAAAACAGTGTAGAATTTATATGTTACATCGAGATATAATATAATAATTACAAAGAGATGTAAAATGGGATGTTTAACAAAGGATCATGTAGGTCATGTGGGAAGATCTTGGTGCCTTTCTCGATGTGCAACCATTGCAAGGAGCACGTTTCATGGATTTGCAATGAATGCCAACGAGTGGAGGATGTAACTCATAAACATGACAGTGATCACGAATCACATGAAAGCACCAATTTGGAACTAGGATCTATCTAGAATCGAATAATTAATTTTATTAACAAAGACAAATAATGCATTTCCATAATAGTTTAGATACCTAAATAGAATTAATGACTTTATTCATTCATCTTGCGGTCTTGTTGTTTTTTAGAGTTAACGGGACAGCTGTCTCTTTCCACTTCTACATAAATCTTGGAAGATGTTCTTACATCAATAACCGACTTAATACGTTCTTCAATTGTATCTATCACTTGTTCAATTTGATCGGTATTAATGTTATCTACGAGACTTACTTCCATTGCAACTAGGACATCATTGGGACCAAAATGCATTGTTCTAAGTGTAATTACTCTATTTAATTCAGGAATCTTTAAGACTGATTCTATAATTTTAGTGTGATCTTTCTTAGACATTGCTTCCCCAATAAGAAGTCCTCTATTTTCTTTTGCCAAAAAGAACGCAAATAACATTAGAACGGCACCTATTGCTATCGAACTGTACGCGTCATACATCATGTTGTTAGTAATTTCAGACAGATAGATTCCTATTGCAGCTATAGCTATTCCCAGTAGGGCCGCTGAGTCCTCAACTATAACGGTTAGAATAGTGGGGTCTTTACTCTCTTGAAATTCTCTAAACAGCTTGTGCAAACTTACTTTTTCTCCTCTTGCTTCAATGGTATCCTTAAACATATTGAAAGCAATGCGCAAAGCGTTACCTTCAAAAACGGCTGATATTAAGAGTATTATGTAACTGACATCGGCATTTACAATTTGATGTACAGGATCAAAAATTGAAGTAAATCCCTTTTCAAAAGATAAAATCCCTGAAATGCCAAATAATAGAGTTGCAACAATAAACGACCAGAAAAATTGTTCCTTTCCATATCCAAATGGATGTCTTTCAGTAGGTACTCTTGAGCTTGTTTTGATTCCAACCAGCAACAATACCTGGTTAAAAGTGTCAGAAAAAGAATGGTATGTTTCTGACCACATAGCACTACTATTAGTGAGAAACGCAGCAATTAATTTAGCAATTGAAATTCCCAAGTTACCAAATAAAGCAGCATAAACAGCCCTCTTGGAACTTCCGACCAAAAATTATTCTCCTGTTCTCCTTCTATAATATTATAGTTGATTAACGGGAAGTTATCTCCTTCATAAAGATATTCTGATCTAGTCTGGAGAATTCGTTCAAATTTATCGTCCCTCCATTAGACATTATTTCTCTAACTTTCTTACCAGCAACAGGATCATTCCACCATCTCTCACCAAACCTGTTGATAAGATATCTTTCCAATTCTGCGGCTCGTATGGCAGCTAACATGTAACTTGGTACGTACATTATTGACTCCGGAAGAATGTGATGTAACATCCAATATTCTCCAGGCACCTCAAGACCCATATACTTTTTGATTAGCTTTTCATATAATCTGCTTGTTTCATAAATTGTAAGATTTCTGTTCCAAAATTCCATTTTCATCAGTGAATTTGCAGTATAAAAGACGACAAAAAATAGTTCCATGAAATTATTTTTTGAGACCAATTCACATAACACTTTATCATTTGTGATCCCAATATCTTTCAAATATAACGGATTTTTTGTCAATCTCTCTATTAGTATTGAAAATATTTCAGCAATTCCCATAGGAAATTTGTATTTTTCCCAGTAGTTCAAGTCCGGATTTATTGAAGAGGCATGTATTGCGTGTCCAGTTTCATGATAGCAGCTTTGCAGATTGAAGTAGGGGCTTTCATTTTTGTACAAGACTCTGATATCACTTGGAACTTTTACAAAGAAGCAAATCGGTGATGGATATTTATTTGGTCTATCATTCGTATCAAAGTGAATTTTTGAAAAATCAAAGCCAATCGATCGTAAAGTCTTCTTAACTGTCGTGACGGGGTTAATCTTCAAAAAGTATTTCTCAATACCAGTGAAAATTCTGTTGCGAAAAAAATAAAAATCATCATAATATTCAGGATCCTTTCCGATAAGTTTACTGCCACAATTAAGCTCACTTAGAAAGCGTGCTCTTGCACGTTGTCCCAACTCTGAAACCAACCCTCTTAGTTCTGAGAAAGTTATTTTTTCACTAATGAGGTAACCGTCTAACGGGTTAAATGTATTCCTGGAATTTCCATAAATCTTGTCTGAAAAATTAGAATAAATTTCTCTGATTCTTTTAAATCGTAAATTTATTACAGGAGAAATATGTTTTGTCTTTTTGATAAACTCATCAAAAACAATTTTTCTCTTATTGTTATCATTTTCACAGCTGTTGAACTGTCTCCAATTATTCCAGTTTAGCTGCTTTCCATTAAATTTGAAATATCTACTTTTTATCTTTGTTCCTCTTAAATCATGCAGTTTCAATTCAAGGGTTTTTGTCTTAGATTCAGATATGTTTTCTATTGAAGATAAAAATAATATTCTTGGTTTAGAAAATGACCTTACAAATATTTCCGAAATCAGAAATTTCATCTTGGACAGATTTTCAATATTTTTTTTATCGTAATCATAGCCTGCAAATTGTAAATATTGTTCATTGGTTTCAGCGCTATAAAGAATTTCATCGATCTCGCACCATTCCTTTAGATTCAATTGACATAATTTTAGACTAAAAGATATTTAAGTTGGTTAAGTAGCTTAAGACAAAAAAGCTTGACTTTTGTCGAGCCAGTATGATAGAAAAATATACTAGAAGTATGTGTAAATATGTGTAGAAAATATTACTACCAGGTTATTCAAATATGACACTTTGATTTAACGTCTACTGAATAGTCTAGAGAATATGACCAGTTTTACAAACCAATGGAATAAAGAGGTCAAAAAAGATACCACCGATAAAATCAAAGAAACTTTGAGAACACAAAAGCCACTTAAACCGACTATGGAATCAGCAAAAAATAGACTAGGGATTCAAACTCAAAAATTAGATGCACTCTTAGAAAAATTAAAATCAAAAGATAGAACTCTCTTTGATCAAATTGTTACTCATTTACAAAATCATGATGCTCAACAAAGTAAAATGCTTTCAAATGAGCTTTCACAAGTCAGAAGAACAGTTAAGACTATTTCACAATTAAAAATGTCACTTGAGCAGGTGCATATGAGATTAGAGTCTACTATTGACATTGGAGATGCTCTAACTGCATTAAAACCAGCAGTTGGCACACTCTCAAAAGTAAAAACAGGACTAACTGGATTAATGCCAGATGTCGACACAGAATTGGGTGAAATCAACGATGTCTTTAGTGATATTATGGTAAATGCCAATAGCACTACAGATATTGGCTTCGCGTTAAATCCATCAGGAGGAGATTTGAACAATATTCTTGCAGAAGCAAGCATAGTCGCAGAACAAAGGGTTACCGACAATTTTCCAGACGCGCCTATGGGTACATTTAATCGGAATTCTAGGTCATCAATTGGAGAACACACAGAATAATTCCTTTTTTATTTCCCACAAAATAAATTGCAAGTATACACAAGTTAATGCATGAGCACGACTAAACCAAAGCTGTATCTTAGTAAAGGCTCAATAATAATTTCGACATTTCAATCTAGAATGTCTGCAAACAAGATAGCTAAAGATATGATTTCAAGAAGGCTGTGTGCTTGTGTAAATATTATCAAAATAAATTCATTCTACTATTGGGACAACAAGATACAGTATGAAAGTGAGTATCTATGTTTTTTTAAGACTAATTTATCTGCCAAACTGAGAAAAGAGTTAAAAAAAATTCATCCATACAAGGTACCGGAAATTGTTGAAATTAAAATGGATAGCATCGACAATGATTACCTACGATGGCTAATTAGTTCAGTTTCTTAATTTTAGACTATCCATTTGTTACCTTATCGCAAACCGAAGAAGACCTACGATCCCGCCTAAAGAAGAAATTCTTAATCCAATGTCAGTAGATGCGTCTACACCATATATCTTACCTCCAATAGTTTCGGTTGAATTCAGTAAATCAATAAATTCATTCTCGTTGATCTTTTCTAAGATAGAGTTAGAATAAATCAAACAGTCTATTGATCTGTTAGTTACAGCATCTCTTACTTCATTGACCCCAATGGCATATTTAGGCTCACCTTTGTGAATAAGATAAATTAATTTGTCCAATAACGATGATACTATGCCAATTTTACTGGCTTTTAATAACTCTTTTAATGATGTGGAACGCAGAGATACAAAAATACCGTCTTCACCTGCTACGTCTATCCCCTCTAAGATGGTAATGCTGTCAGTGATTTCCTTGGAAAGAAAGTTAAAAAATCTCCTTTTGGTTTCACCGGGGCCAAATAAAACTAGCATTTGTTTTTGGGAGTGTAAATTAGTAATACTTTTAATTCCTAAAAGTATTTCACCAAAGAAATTGTCTATATTTGGATTTATCATTCTAGAACCTTGAAATCTTTTTCCACTCTGACCTGAGTAAATATTTGGTAAAATTTTTACGTGAGTACCTGTTACTAATGCTATCGCAGCTTCCTGAATATCAATTGAAATTAACAGGTAGATTGTATTATTGCCAGAATTCTTTAATATATCAGATTGAATTTTTTTCCACTGTTTTTTTTCCAAAATAATCATATCATCTACTTTAATTGAAATAGTATGATGAACGCCCTTTGGAACTAACTGATTATCACTATTTAATATCGTTCCCCCAATTCGTACTCTATCAACTGTTCCATCAAATTTGATGTTCTCGATTCTTAGTAATATTCTTATTTTTACTCGTTCGCCTTTATCAGGTCTGGAAAATTCAGATCTCTGTTTAATTGATCTTGTCGTATCTGTGATAATGTTGTCATTGATTTCGATTATTCTTCTTAATGTAAACAGATCATCTAGGTCTTCTGGAACGATTGCTTTTGATTTTTCAGAATGCTTTGAATCCCTAACAATCATATGAACTAATTTTCACATTGTATCTTGTTCTTGTCTTATTAATCGGACCCTGTATTCAATTTCGACTCATTGTTAGCTACATTACTTTGTTTTGAAGACTCCAAGTAGCTGTTTACCCAGTCTTGGGTTATTACTTCTGATTCAACCAGATTCACTAATGCGTTTGGTGAAGCCTCACCGGTAACCTTTCCATTTTTTCTTCTAGTTTGACGCCACTTAAGTTGCGTATTTCCACTTTTTGAAGAATAAATTATGCCCAGTACTTCTTTAGCGTTCACAAATGTCATTTCACGAATCTTTTTAAGAGTCACCTTGTCAACCGCTTCAATGTAAATTGCTCCGGGGCCTTCTTCACGTTCAGGAAATATTTCAAAGTCATGCATGTAACTTTCGGGTATAAAGGATCTACATGTACTTATAATGATAAACCTCCTAAAACTCTCAAGTGAACAAGCAGCTTCTATTAGTACCAATGTCTTGATAGGATTTGTTGCTATTTATCAAGTTTCTGACACGCAATTTCGCCGGTTTAAGTTTCAGTTTAATCAATCAAATTTGCGATTTTTAGTTATAATTCTAAAATTAACAAACTGACTACAAGCTTGTGAGTGGACAAACTCCTAACTCAAGATCTACTTCATATTGACTTCAGTAGGGCTATTCCGTCATTGTTTGTCCTTTATTAATACGTTTGAGGACACTTAAAAATTAGATTGTAGCTGAAGGATTTGAACCCTCCACTTGAGATTCAAAGTCTATTTTGAAGACGCGTCAGACCATAAGTAGCTAAAGTATTCCTTGGCAAATCCTGCCAAACCAATATGATCGGCCCAAATTGCTATTGGTTCAACATACCCATTTTCGTTTCTTCCACTTCCCAGTAGAATCATAACTTGATTTATATCGCCTATGACACCGCCTCCAAACATATTGTTCTTAACTCTAACCTCAGCAACTCTAGAAATGGTGAGTATCGTCTCCTTACTTGTGTTATCAGATACAAGGACTGCAATTTTTACACCCTTTTCCGATAGGGTTCTCAATGTAGCTTGGATTATGCCAACAATATTTTCTGCACCTTGAGGCAATGCAACAAGCAGTTCCTTCTTGCAATTCTGAATTATTTCTTGAACTTTATTAGCGATATTGAATAAACCCATAACCACCCATATTTCTGGTCTTTCCTTAATACCTGTTTTTTCGTAAATAGGCATTAATTCTCGTATTATTAACTCATTGTTGGAATCCATCTTTTTTTCAATCAATGTTCTTGTAGTTTCTGCAGCAGTTTGGGGTGAATTTGGAAAGAATTTCTGTGGCCTGGAGCTGTTAGATTCCACCCACCCTCTCCCTTCTAATGAATTCAAAACTTCGTATATCTTTGAATAAGGCACATTCGATTTTTTACTAATCTCAGATGCAGTCATCGAACCCTTTTCAAGCAAAGAAATGTAGACTTTTATTTCATAACTCCCTAAACCTATATCTTCCATTGCCTTCTTGGTCTTGTCAGATAAACTCATAATAATGGTTAAACTGGATAACAGAACATAGTATATATCTTAGATGCAGTGATTACAGTCGATTTACAAGCAAACTAATCACCATATTATTAGTTACATTATATTTATATAGGAAAAATACAAATCCGAGATGAATACCTAGGTGAGATTAAGTGGAATTAATACAAATATCAAATCGTACAGTAAACAAGGTTAATACAGACAAGAGAACAATCCGTTTTACTCAGAGTATCTGCCCAGATTGCAACATGATTCTTGATGCCGAAGTTTTTGAAAGAGAAGGTAAAGTCTTCATGACAAAAACATGTCCAACACATGGTGAGTGTGAAGAATTGTACTTTGGTTCATATAAAATGTACAATAAATTCAGCACATATTGGATGGATGGAAAAGGTGCACATGCACCTAATGTCATGGTAGACAAATGTGCATGCCCTACTAACTGTGGATTATGTACAAACCATCTATCACATTCCGGCCTTGCTAATATGATAGTCACCAATAGATGTGACCTTACATGCTGGTATTGTTTCTTTTATGTTAAGAAGGGATTAGAGGGTGCTTATTTGTATGAACCTACCCATGAACAAGTTCGAGCTATGATGAAAACTCTAAAGGCAGAAAAGCCAATCGCTGGAAATTCAATTCAAATCACGGGTGGTGAACCAATGTTAAGAGATGATATCACTGATATCATTAGGATTATGAAAGAAGAGGGTGTGGACCACGTACAGATGAATACTAACGGTATCAAATTGGCGCTTTCTCCAGAGACTATGCGTCAAGTAAGAAATGCCGGAGTAAGTAATCTATATTTGTCATTTGATGGAGTAACTCCACGAACAAATCCAAAGAATCATTGGGAAGTCCCGTATGCTCTAGAATCTGCAAGAAAATGTGGAACTACTGTAGTGTTTGTTCCAACTGTAATAAAATCCATCAACGATCATGAGTTAGGTCCAATTATAAGGTACGCTCAAAAACATCTTGATGTAGTTCATGCAGTAAACTTCCAACCTGTTTCATTAACAGGAAGAATGGGTAAAAAAGAACGAGAAAAATATAGAATTACTATCCCAGACTGTATAGAAAGAATACAAGAACAAACCAACGGAGAAATTTCAATGGATGACTGGTTCCCTGTTCCATCATGTATGCCACTAACAAATGTTATCGAAGCATTTAGCAAAAAGCCAAAATACGAACTATCAATCCACTTTGCTTGCGGTGCTGGAACCTATGTATTTGAGGACACTCAAACCAGGAAGTTAATACCGCTTACGTCATTTGTTGACCTGAAAGGTGTTTTGGAATATTTCGAAGAAAAGGCTGAAGAGATCAGATCAGGTGCAAATAGGTACTGGACAATGTTACAAGTTATTAGAAAATTAAATCAATTCGTAGATAGAAACAAACAGCCTCATGGATTAGATCTTGCAAAGATGTTCTCTAGCATATTACTGAAGCGTAATTTTGAATCCGTAGGTTCATGGCATGTTCGATCACTCTTTTTGGGAATGATGCACTTCCAGGATAAATATAACGAAGATCTTGAAAGACTACAGAGATGTGATATTCATTATTTGACCCCTGACTTGCGAATTATTCCATTCTGCGCGTTTAACGTAATTCCAGAATGGTATCGAGATAGAATCCAAAAGAAATTCAGCATTCCGGTTGAAGAATGGGAAAAAGCTCATGGACAAACTCTTGAAGCTGGTTTGTATCGTGGCATCATGAGAAGAGGTAAACCTGAGGCACAAATGGGATGTGCAATGTCTGAAATGCACAAGGCAGCTGCTGAATCAATGGCCAATGACGATCACAAGGCTGTTGAATTGAGAAACGGAATGGCTGGCGCCTGAATCGTTTTTTTGTAATCAACTTCTCTTATTATTTTATGTAAATCGTAGTGGACAGTTTAAAAAGTATTTTTTTAGAAATTTTGGATATAAACTAGAATAAGATTTAATTGAACGCAGTTTCCATTTTTCACAATGTCTAATATGAAATATATTCAACTTGAACCCCAAGGGGAAATTGCTTTACTGCGAATTAACAGACCTGAAGCACTCAATGCAATGAATATCGATGTTATAGCGGAGCTTTCTCGAACA
>JAATVL010000131.1 GCA_014523525.1 Nitrososphaerales archaeon TH703
GTTGGCAGTTATTCAGGTTTACAATTCTCTTCCCGAGAATTACACGTTCTACATCAGAGAGAAATGGTGGCTGTGATACTGTAAAAATTGCGCCAAGAGTTGCATTTGCTGTACGAAATTCTATACGAACTTGTTCACCTGGTTGTCTATGTATGCTATTAAGCTGGTTCTCGTTTGCGCTGCATTCTTCTTGGTGAACTTGATTCTCATCAGGCTCTACTTCGAATCGTGCATTGAATGATCCTTGAGTATCGCTCATTTTAGTAATTTCCAATAAATTTAATCAGCTATAAAAAGACCCCTTTGGCGTAGTTTAATTCTTGTAGACCGATAAAGGATTTGAATATCCATGAGACGTTACCAAAACAAGTAATTAATACCTATATACTGCATCAAAAGGCGCAATGCTGTATTGAACTAGAAAACAACCATTTCGTGAAGTATTATTCGGTCAAAGATTGACGTTCATTAAAGCTAAATATTTTGAGCTGTTGAGCTCGGTAATTTTAGCTAAAACTACGAATATACAATGACTTGGTATAACACTATTAGGTTTTTAGTGGCTTGGATTTATAAAGCGATTGGTATGTATAACCATTCCAGTATCTTATTATTAGTTGGAAACTATCACAAGGATCGGAAAGAATACAGTTTATGACTACAGGAGATAAGCAAGTCGATAAAATTAAGTCTAAAAATCTCAATAAAAGTAGATCGCCTTTTATTTCTATGCTTACAGATGAAAACAAGGGAAAACTAGAATCAGAAATTATATACGATACAGACACTCAAATTAAAGAAACACAGAACAGGATATGGAAGGCACTTAAGAGGAGATACCAATATGATTCAAACTTGGAATCTGGACAAAAATTTCTAAAAAATCATGTAAACTCCAAAATTCCACTAGTCATCTTATATGTGGACTTGGTGGGTTCAACAAACCTCTCAATGACCTTTCCAGTCGACAAATTAGTAACATTAATTCGGGCATTTACATATGAAATGTCATTAGCAGTGTATAGATACGGAGGATTTGTCTTAAAATATGTAGGTGATGCCGTAATTGCGTTCTTTCCATCATTATCTAACAAATACGTAGTATGTGACAGAGCCGTTAGATGTGGAATTTCTATGTTAACAATCATAAAAAATGGATTAAACCCAATTTTGAATCAGTATGATTATCCTGATCTAAGCGCAAAGATAGGAATTGATGAAGGAGAAAACATTATTGTTCAATATGGGCATGATATTAATTCATCTCTAGATATCATAAGTTATTGTATGAGTGTATCGGCAAAAATGACGTCTCTTACAAAGTCAAATAATATCACAATAGGAGATGACGTATATGTTAGACTTCATCCAGAATTGAGACAAAAATTTGTTAGGGTTAATTACAGTGCAAGAGAATGGAACTATGTTAGTAAGAGAACGGGAGAACTTTACAAACTTTATACCTTAAAACAGTAGAACTTTATATCTCGTTATCGACAAAATACAGATAATAGAAAAGACTAAAATACACTAAATTTCCTAAAGTCATTATTGTCTACTGCATACATACTTGTAAACTGCACCCTTGGTTCAGAGGAGAGAATAATTGATGAAATTGCCAAGCTCTCTGATGTGAAAGAAGTGCGCGGAACATATGGAGTTCATGATATATTTGTCAAAGTAAAGTCAGACAATACTGAAACTATGAATCACACAATTACTAGTAAAATTAGAAAGATACCCGGTATAACTTCTACCGTTACTCTTGTAGTAATTGAGGAACAAGGCGGAAAAGAAATCAGCTGATATTCGACGACATATTTCTCTGACTTTCTTTATTATTTCTTGCTAGCGCGTAGATAATAAATCCTGAGGTTATTCCTATTGTTATCCATCCCAAAGAGGCAAAAATAAGATAATACTTGTACTGTGGAATCAAGAGCGATATCCCAGAAATAATGGCTCCTACCCACCAGAGGATAATCAAGATTTGTAGATTGATACTAAATATTATCACCCTCTAATGCTTTCATCAAAACCTCTAAGATATCTCAAAGTTTTTTCACAGTTTATACATTTATTATATTCATAGAAATCAAAGTCGTTATACCTTCTAAATGAAAAAGTGTTGTCATGTTTACAAAAGATTCGCTTGAATACAATTAGTAAAGGATTTGTCATAATGTCTGTTACACTTTCATATATAATAACGATTTTGTTAAACCCTAAATGCCGTCGGTGAGATTTGAGCTCACGACAGCTCGGTCTTCAGCATCACCCCAAAATTATAGGTCGAGTGCTCTCCCAGGCTGAGCTACGACGGCACAGCTAACCTTCTGTACAAATTATATATAATCTTGTCTTGGAATCTATGACTAATACAGCGTACAGAAATCATCTAAAAATCTAGTACTATCTTCCTTAAAGTAAATAAACTAAGACAAGATTTTAAGAATTAATTACGATGGATAATACAGATTTAAAGATGGTTGTGGAAACCCCTGAAGAAAGGAGAAGAAGATTCCTTATAGAATTTGAAAAACCCTTCAAATGCGAGAAGTGTAACCAACGTTTCAAGAAGAAAAAATATCTAAAAGAACACAAAATAGAAGTTCATTCTTACTAATTTTCTTCTACTTATCGTAGGTCATTTGAAAGAATTTCCAATCAACTTACACTTGCCAATATTAGAAAATAATCAATTGGCCCTAATTAGCAAGCACCACAAAAAGTAATTTATTAAGTCAACTAATATTTTATCTCAATATTGAAAATTTACACTAAAACGGGTGACAAAGGAGATACAGGATTAATTGATGGCTCAAGGATTTCCAAATCTGATTTAAGAATAATAGCATATGGAGAAGTTGATGAAGCTAATTCCCACATTGGATTGATAATTTCGAATTTTGAAAAGAATTCAATTTTTGATGATGTGAAAAAAATACTCTTGAACGTTCAACAAGATTTATTCGTTCTAGGTGCAGAATTGGCAAATCCGAATACTTTGAAAGATGATAATATGTTAGTTAAAAGAGAGATGATTTCTACTATCGAGAAGTATATTGATAATTTTGAATCCGAATTGGCGCCATTATCAAATTTCATACTTCCCGGTGGATCTGTTGAATCGTCCTTATTACATATTTGTAGAACTGTCGTAAGACGTGCTGAAACATCTGCAGTAGCACTTGCTAAAGAACAAAAAATAAATCAGGAAATTCTTACTTATCTAAACAGAATATCAGATTTGTTTTTTGTTCTTGCAAGAGTAACTAATAAGCGACAAAAACGTAATGATATACCCTGGAAGTTAAATTCAGATTCGAGTAGATTTAAATAAAAAACATACTAAAATTCTTACCGTTTAGAATTGGAACAGACGCGAAATGTATTACTGTTGATTTTCATCACAACAATCATGGCTTTAGTAACTAGTGCTTTATTATATTTTTTTGATCATTTATTTTCTAACTTCTTCCTTTCTGAATTTGCTTCAAAAATTCATAGTGTGGTTCAAGTTACAATCCGATAAGAGATGCAAGTATTACATCATATTAATAAGAATTAGAATTCACTACATAATATGAAATTAGAAAAAAACCAGTTACTCAACCTTGTATCTTTTTTTAGGATTGTTTGTAACCTTAAAGCAATAAAGCGATCTGGTTGGATTAATAAAGTTAACATTACTACACCTGAATCCGTAGCAGATCATTCCTACTCAATGTGCATGATGTCTATGATTTTGGCTGAAATAATGAATTTAGATTCAGGGTACATTATGAAGATGGTCATTATTCACGATCTGGCTGAATCAATGGTGGGAGACCATATCCCTGATAACAAATCTTCTGAAGAAAAACAATTACTAGAAGACAAGGCGATGAAAAAAATCATTTCGAAGCTACCCAACTCCCTCCGAAAAAATTATCTTCGTATTTGGAATGAATATATTAATAATATCACAGTCAATGCCAAGTTTGTTCATAATATGGACAAGCTGGAAATGGCTCTACAAGCAAAAGAATATGAGTTTGAAGGGTACCCAAAAGAAGTATTACAACCTTTCATAAAATCTGCTACTGATTATATTTCAAAAGAGAGATTTGACCTTGTGTTTGAAATTTTGCAAACTATAAATGATGATTCAAAGAGAATATGAATAAATGCAGTATTTTACGGCTCTAAAAATAGGAGAAAAACGAGTCAGAGCAGCTCAAGAAATTTTAAATAAATATACTGGAAATGTAGCCATGCCGGCATTAGCATTGAAGGACAACAAGAATAACATCTGGGAACCGGTTGGCGAAGAAAATTATTTCACTACAGTAAAGAATGAAAACGGTTACTTGATTGCAATTTGTGATAAAAATGGAATTGCAAAATCTGTAGCTCAATGGTTTATTGAAGTTCGAAAAGATGAAATTATCAAGAATATAATTCAAAATGAAAATATTCCCGAATATAATGGCAAAGTGGTTCTTCCAATTTAACACTTAAGTAGATTTGTTATTTATTGATCGTAATTGAAAAAAAAATATGAACAATCTATAGAGATCAAAGGCCATCTCATTGATTCAATGATTTTGACTAGAATATTTGACAAGATCATGGACTTAAAGGGAGACTTTAATGTTCTTGAATTTAATGTTGGAAAAAAGAAAGATGAATTGAGTTATGCAAGATTATTGATAACAGGAAAAAATAAAAAACATCTTGACCAGTTATTAGAATCAGTTTTTATAGAAGGTGCACAACCAACTAAAATTAGTGGAGTCATCCTAAAGTCTGCTCCAAGGAACATGGTAATGCCAAGAGATTTCTACAGTACAACTAACAATACCACACAAATTTTATTCAATAATAAGTGGATTGATGTTGAGAATATGATGATGGATAAGTGTATTGTAGTTGATCTTAGGAACAGAAAGGCAGAATGTAGAAAAATTAGGGATATTCGTAGTGGAGATATGATAGTAACCGGTGAACAAGGAGTTAGAATATTACCTGAGGAACGCCCAAGGGAAGGTGTTGACATTTTTCAATTTATGAGTAGTACAAGTTCCAGTGAAAGGCCCACTCAACAGATTGCAAGAAAAATAGCAATGGATATTTACAGTACGAAGAATAATGATGGAAAAATAGTGGTCACTGCCGGGCCAGTAATTGTCCATTCTGGTGCCGCAGAATCACTAGCCAAGATGATTAGAATGGGGTATATAGATGGACTACTTACCGGTAATGCATTGGCTGTCCACGATATAGAAAATTCACTATTTGGTACTTCTTTGGGGATGAATGTAAAAGATGGAACATTAGCAATTCGTGGTCATAGAAATCACATGCAGGCAATAAACGAGATTTTTAGAACAGGCTCCATAGAAGAGATGGTAGAGAAAAATATTCTAAAATCTGGAATCATGTATGAATGTATAAAAAATAATGTACAATTCGCTCTTTGTGGATCGATTAGAGATGATGGACCTATTCCAGGAGTAATTACTGATATTATAGAAGCGCAAAATAGATACAGAGAAATTTTAGCAGACACAAAAATGGTTCTTATGCTCTCTACTATGTTACATTCAATTGCCGTAGGGAATATGATTCCTGCGCGAGTAAAGGTCGTCGCAGTAGATATAAGTCAGGCTGTTGTAACAAAGCTGCTAGATAGAGGAACGACACAAGCAATAGGAATTGTCAGCGACATTGGTGCATTTCTTCCAATGGTATTAGGTCAATTAGAACAAATATCCAAATAATGAAATTAGTAATTAGATTAGATGAACCTGAAGAAAAGATGTTAATTCATCATCATTTTACGTTAGTGAAAATATCCTACGCATTAGGTTTTTTTAATTTATTATTTATTAGACGCATTGCAATTTTTGGATCTGCACGTCCATTGGTAAACTTCATAACTTTTCCAAGCAAGAAATTTATTGCTTCATGATTCGTTTTTGCATCTTCAACGGCAGATTTTTCTGTATCAAAAACTGACTGAACTGCGTCCATGAGGATTTTTTCATCAGCTATCTTGAAAGAATTTGTATTATTCACAATTTCCGACGGTAACAATCCGCTTTCGAATATTTTGACTAGAATATCTTTTGCTGTAATTCTACTAATCTTATTTCCTTCAATCATTTTAACTAATTCTGCGATATGCTCTGGTTTCACCTTCATATTTCTCAAATAGTCAGTACTGTCACTATCATCTTCAATCATGCTCTTAAATTCAGTAATTAGAAAATTGGCTATTTCGACAGGTGAAAAATATATCTTCAGTGTAGACTCAAAAAAATCAGCCAATTTCTTATCATTTATGAGGATATCGGATATATGTTCTGACAATTTATATTTTGATACAAAACGATCGAATCTTTGGCTTGGTAGTTCGGGCATATGAACTTTTAAATTAGAAACAAAATTATCACCTAATACAATAATCGGAATATCAGGTTCTGGAAAATATCGATAATCATGCTCTTCTTCTTTACTTCTTGACTTATATGTAATTTTTTTCTTATCATCCCAATGTCGCGTTTCAGACTCTATTTTGATATTCCGGTTATACATGCTAGTTTGCCTAGTAATTTCATAGTTGATGGCTTTTTCAACTTCCTTAAAGGAGTTAATATTTTTAATTTCTACCTTGTTACCACCTTTCATGGACACATTTACATCACATCTTACTGATCCCTCCATCAAAGTATTGCATACACCAAGATGTTCAAGTGTCAACGATAATTTATTTAAAAATAGCCTAACCTCTTTTGGATTTGTAAAATCAGGCTCTGTGACTATTTCGATCAAGGCAACGCCGGCCCTATTGTAGTCTATCAAAGCAGAGTTCCTAACGTTCATGCCGCCCTCAAGATAATTAATTCTCCCGGGATCCTCCTCCAATTGAATTCTACTAATTCTAATTTTTTTTGAATCATCCAGCTCAAATGAGCCCTCTGCTCCTATACTTGAAAAGCCATAGACATTATATTGGGTTATCTGAAAGTTTTTCGGTAAATCTGGATAAAAATAATTTTTACGATAAAACATAATCTTGTCTGGAACTTTACACCCTAAAGCAATGGATGTCATTGTAGAATATTGTATAGCCTTTTTATTGATAATTGGTAAAGTACCTGGTAATCCACAACATGTTTCACAAATGTTTGTATTGGGTCTCAGATCACGATAGTTTCCACGACAAGAACAAAATAGTTTACTTTCAAGCACAGTTATCTGAGCGTGAATTTCCAATCCGATCATTACCAAACTCATGTTAAACTTGGTCTCCTTTGAATATTGATGGTATTTTCAAGGGCATATGATACATCGATTAGCTTTTGTTCTTCAAATGGTGCAGCCATCAGCTGCAATCCTATAGGAAGACCGTTACTAAATCCAACGGGCAGTGATATTGCAGGAATTCCTGCAAGATTGGCTATAACTGTGTTTATATCAACAAGATACATCTTAATTGGATCATCTATTTTTTCACCAAACTTGAATGGAAGGATCGGCATTGTTGGTCCAATCAACAGATCGTATTTTTTGAATAACTTAAGTAATTCCAACTTTAATAGTGAGCGAAGACTCCTAGCCTTGAGATAATATTTACTATAATATCCCGAAGAGAGAACATATGATCCTATTAGTATTCTCCTTTTTACCTCTTCCCCAAAGTTTTTTCTAACATTACTAAAATAAGTATCCCATTTGTATTCCTCTATTGGAAGGTGAAACCCATATCGAATATTATCATATCTCGCAAGGTTACTACTCGCTTCGGCGCTTGCAAGAGTATAATATGAGGGCAAAGCATAATGCAGATTTTTTATCGATATTTCATCACACGTGCATCCTATCTCTTTAAATTTATCAGATGCAGAATAAACCGTTCCTGTAACTTCATGATCACCACCGTTAATCAACTCCTTTACTATCGCAATGTCAAATTTGTCTAATTTATTATTAATAGTAATTGGTGATGATGACATACTTGTATTATCACTATTATCTTTTCCAGAAATTATGTTCATTATAAGTACTATGTCCTTAACCGATCTGCATATGGGACCAATTTGTTCTAGACTATTTGCATAGGAAATTAAACCGTATCTACTTACCCTTCCATAAGTTGGTTTAAGTCCAACAACTGAACAGAAACTTGCAGGGCATCTTATTGAACCTCCAGTGTCCGAGCCGAGAGAAACAGTACATTCTCCAGCCGCAACAGCAGCGCCACAACCACCTGATGATCCACCAGGTACATAATCTAAGTTCCACGGATTATGAGTTGGATGATATCTACTGTACTCTGTCGTTGAACCCATACCAAATTCATCCAAGTTTAATTTCCCTAATATTATTGCCCCATTTTGTTTCAGGTTCCGTATGACTGTCGCATCATATGATGGAACATAATCTTCTAGCATTTTTGATGCGCACGTAGTTCGGATATCTTTTGTAGAAATGTTATCCTTTATTCCGACCGCTACTCCACCTAAGTAACCTATATCTTCATTCTCTTTAATTTTTCTATCTATTAACTTTGCAGAAGATAACGCTCTTTCAGTGTCTAGTGTAATAAACGAGTTTAACTTTGATTCCACATCTTCTATTGTTTTAATGACAGTACTAACGTACTCTTCAGCAGTAAATAATCCTTCTTTTATACCTTCAACTACCTCATGTGCCAGTAGATTATGTAGGCCTGACATCTTATTTCATCTTAGGTCCTCTTAAGAAACCATCTTCTGTCAGGTTCTTAGTTATTCGTAGTGCCCCCGACATTCTGACCACATCGTCTCTCAGCTCATCGAATTTCATTTCCTGCAAATCCAGAACATTCGAATCATCGGAAGCAAGTTCTTCAAGAATATCAATATATTCAATTGTCTTGTCCAATTGTTCGGGGAATTTTTTAGCTTCATCTTCAGATAGATTGATTTTAGATATCTGAGCAAGATACTCTAATTCATCTTTTGAAATCATAATATTCTCATCTTGTCATAGATATATTATTTGTTAAGGTGATAATCGATCTATGTCTCTAGGAAACAATACAACATCCCTAATATTGTCAACATTGCACATGCTCATCATTAACCTTTCAAGCCCTAATCCGAACCCTGCGTGAGGTGGCATGCCATAATCAAAAACTTTCAAATGGAAGTCAAATGCTTCCGTGTTTAATCCCTGTTTTTTCATTCTTTCAATCAGCTCATGTTTATTTTGGATTCTTGTGCTTCCTGACGATAATTCTAGATTTCTATACATCAAATCGAAAGATTCACACTCTGTTCCTGTAGATTTTGGTTTCACATAGAAGGGCTTTATTGAAGTGGGCCAATCAACTATGAAGTAAAAATTCTTCACATCATTATCCTCTAGATTACGTAACTTTTGTTGTGAAATGTCATCTCCCCATTCAATTGATTGTCCAGCATTCTGCAACTTTTCTATTAGATCTGAATATCTATATCTTTGAAATGGAAATGATAGTTCAGGGAGTTCTATTTTTAGATAGTCGAGATGTGACTTATTCTTGTCTTTTACTTGATCCCACAAAAAATGAATCATTCTTTCTAAAATTTCCATTATATCATTATAATCGGCATATGCTTTCTCGATATCGATTGATGTGGCCTCTGACAGATGTCTATTTGTTCGTGAGGGTTCTGCCCTAAAAATGGGGCCTATTTCAAATACGTTTTCAAATGCCATGGTCAGCTGCTCTTTATAAAGCTGGGGACTTTGAGTCAAAAATGCTTCTCTATCGTAATAAAAAATAGGAAAGAGTGTAGCTCCACCTTCAGTTGCCGTAGCAATTATTTTAGGTGTATTAACTTCGATAAAGCCTTCATTTCTGAGAAATTCCCTACATGAGTTCAATACAGTATATCTTATGCTAAAAATTGATTGAAGATACGGTCTACGTAGATCTATTGCTCTTAGGTCTAATCTAGTATCAATACCAACTCCTTTCCTACTTTGAATAACGATAGGAGAATTCTTGTTAGCCAAAGAAAGAATTTTAAAATCAATTGGAATTATCTCTATTCCATTTGGTGCTTTTGGTTCACCTCTAACTTTACCCTTTATTGCAATAGAAGCGTGTTCTCTAATTTTTGGTATTTCAGACGTGAGCGATGTCGGATATTCATTTTTCTTCAAGATAACTTGAATATTACCAAATCTGTCGTTTATTGTGATAAATTTTATGTTACTATGTTCACGAATCGAAGAGATCCATCCGACAATTAATACCTCCTTTCCGTTCATGGATGTATCAATACTTTTGGAATAATGTGTTCTTTTCCAGGTTAGATCTGCTGAACTATTCA
>JAATVL010000132.1 GCA_014523525.1 Nitrososphaerales archaeon TH703
AATTGACGAACCCTGATAATTTGAACTTTAATGTACAGGTTAATTTAACCTTTTGACACAGATATACTAATTATTGCAACAAACATGCTAACACGTATTACGTCATAGAAAGAGAATCAAAGTAGTAACTAATTATATCATTTATATGGACAATAATGCACCTTTAATAGACTAGGGTGTTCAAACCTTGTTTACGACATACCCCAACAAGGATTTATAGAGCTGATAAAAAGTAATACCGACATAATGAGATAATAGAATTACCTCGGAATAGTCAAAATGGGTAAAAACCTCTTGGGCTTGGTAATAATCGAAACTTACAAAAGCATTAATAACATTGTCAAATAATTTGTGTGAAATGGAAAAACAGTCACTATTATCACTTTTTTCTTCAAATCCAGATAAATATTATAAGGTTTCATTGTTCGATGAAAAAGGATTCAAAAGACAAAATTGCAAGTTATGCGGAAAATTCTTTTGGTCTATAAATGATAAAGCAGCTTGTCCCGAACATGAAAACTACAGCTTTATAGGAGATCCCCCGACATCAAAGAGACTAAATTTTGTAAATACCTGGAAAGAATTGAGTAGTTTTTTCAGAAAAAATGATCACGAACTAATCCAAAGATATCCTGTGGTATGTCGCTGGAGAGAGGATCTTTATTTCACGATTGCTTCAATAGTAGACTTTCAGAGGGTAATGAATGGAAAGATCGTATTTGAAATCCCAAAAAATCCTCTTGTAGTTCCTCAAATGTGTCTTCGTTTTAATGATATTGAAAATGTTGGTCTTACTGGTAGACACTATACTAGTTTCTGCATGATAGGTCAAACCTGTAATGCAGATGCACCAGGTGGATATTGGAAGGACAGGTGTATAGAACTGGATCACGCTCTCCTTAAGGAAGTACTTGGTATTCAATCGGAAGAAATTACTTTCGTTGAAGATGTTTGGATGGGTGCCGGAGCCTTTGGTAATTCGTTGGAATATTATGTTCGAGGATTGGAGATAGGAAATGCGGTATTCACTGAGTTTGAGGGAGACGAACACAATTACCGTACCCTTGATAACAGGATTATAGATATGGGAGCAGGACTAGAACGCATGTCCTGGATCACATTAGGCACCCCAACAAGCTACGATGCTACATTCGGACCGGTAATAAAAAAACTAAAAGATATAATTGGTATCGATATTGATTCGAATCCAGAGTTTCTATCTCAATATTTCAGGATATTTTCTGAGAAATATTCGAACTATCATTATGATGTAAGACTTTTGAAAACAAATATTGCAAAAGAAATGGACGTATCGTATGAAGCTTTAGAAAAGACTATCTTACCGTTTGAAACATTATCAGTAATAGCTGATCACACAAGAACTTTATTGTTTGCAATTTCTGATGGTTCTTTACCTTCCAATGTCGGAGGGGGCTACAATCTGAGAATCATATTAAGAAGAACTCTTGCATTACTTGCACGTTTTGGCTGGAATGTCAATTTAGAAGATATCATGGATTTACACATTGATCAACTAAAACCTATGTATCCTGAGTTATATGAGCACAAGAATGATGTTAGAACCATAATACAAATTGAATCCGGCAGGTATTCTTCGTCTAAAGTAAGAATGTATTCCATAGCCAAATCCATGTTAACAAACAAGAAAAGCCCCAGTGTTGAAGACCTAATAAGGATGTACGAATCCGATGGAATTACACCTGATTTTTTACTTGAAACTGGAGTTATAGAAAAAATACCACCTGATTTTTATTTGAAATTAGCAGAGCTTCATACCTCTCATGAATCAAAACGGGTTCCAGTTGTTGAAACTATCACTGGACTGAAACCCACAAGATTATTGTATTACGAGGATGCGTCCATTAGAGAATTTGATGCAAGAATTCTTAGAATAGTTAAAGGCAAATACATGATTTTGGATCAAACTGCATTTTATCCCAGAGGAGGAGGACAAGAACCAGATTTTGGATATATCGAAGGGATTAAAATTGCAGACGTAGTAAAACAAAATGATATAGTACTTCATAAATTAGACGGTTCATCAAAAGATCATTTTCCAGAGGATAAAATAGTCCACGGAATTGTTGATAACGAAAGGAGACTAGCTATAACCAAAAATCATAGCGCAACCCACATATTGAATTCCGCTGCAAGGAACAGTCTTGGAACATGGGTATGGCAGAATTCCGCCTTTAAGGAAGAACATTACGCAAGATTGGACATTACTCATCATTCTGCTCTGACGATAGAAGAAATCAAGCAGATAGAAAAAACCGCCAATGAAGTGGTTCAGAGAAATTTACCAATATTAATCAATGTATTTGAAAGATCCGATGCTGAGAAGCGATATACATTCAGGATATATCAAGGAGGCGCAGTTCCATCAAACAATGTAAGGATAGTAAACATAGACGGATGGGATGTCGAAGCATGTGGTGGAACCCATGTAAATAAGACAGGAGAAATAGGTCTGATAAAAATTCTAAAAACTGAGAGAATTCAAGATGGGGTAGTAAGACTAGAGTATGTTGCTGGAAATAATGCTTTGAAGTACGTGCAATCACAGGAGTCTCAGTTACTTCATATCGCCCAATCCCTGGGTTCAAGCAAAGAGAAAGTAGTTGATTCGTTTGACAGGATAACAGCGGACAATGAATTAATGAAAAGAAAGTTTAGAATTCTTGTTAATAAATTTTCAGACAATATGACCGAAATCGTTTCTCAGAAAGCGACTAAATCAAGATCAGGATTAAAGATCTACGTTACTTATGATGATGAAATAGGCGATGATTACTATATTGCATTAGGAGAAAAAAGTATAGATAATGATCCTTTTTTAGTATACATCGCACTCGTTCAGGATCAAGAAAGAATAAAAGTCATAGTTTTTGTTGGTGTTGAATCAAGAAAAGTCATTAAAGCATCAAAAATTGCTAAAGAAATTTCGTTAAAACTTGGAGGTACCGGTGGAGGAGGCACAGAGAAATTTGCTCAAGGCGGAGGAACAGACAAGAGTAAGGTTCAAGAATGCTTGAATAATCTTGAGAATTTGTTGACAAGTATTTTAGATTCTAGTGAAAAAAATGGCTGAAAATTCAGCTGAAAAAACGTCCAACGTAGAACTCGATTGGGCAAAAGTTGGAGAAAAGTGGAGAAAAAAGTGGTCTGAAGGTAGAATATTTGAATCTGAAACTCAGCCGCATACGAAAAAGTATTTTCTTACAGTCGCGTATCCTTATCCAAATTCGCCACAACATGTAGGTCACGGAAGAACATATACTTTGGCTGATGTCCATGCGAGATACAAACGTATGAAGGGTTATAATGTATTATTTCCAATGGGTTTCCACTATACCGGAACACCTATTGTGTCAATGTCACAAAGAATCAAAACCAACGATCTAGAATTAATAGAAACTTTTGAACAAATATACAAGATCCCTGATGAAGTAATATCAAGTTTTAAAGAACCTAAAAAAATAGCCAACTTTTTCCATGAAGAAATCAAACAAGGAATGAATGAAATGGGGTATTCTATTGATTGGAGGAGAGAGTTTACGACGATAGATACGGCCTATTCTAAATTCATTTCGTGGCAATTTAGAAACCTTAGGAAGAAAGGCTTAATAGTTCAGGGATCTCATCCAGTCGGATGGTGTCCTCAGGATCAAAATCCAGTTAGTCAACATGATACTATAGGCGATATCGAACCAGAGCTAATTGAATATGTGCTTGTGAAATTCAAATTTGAAGAACAATACATTATTCCAACCGCGACATTAAGACCAGAAACTATTTTTGGTGTGACTAACTTATGGATAAATCCAAATATTAAGTATGTAATTGCACTTGTAAATAATGAGAAATGGATAATAACTAAAGATGCAGCAAAAAAGTTGGAATTTTTAAACCTAAACGTGTCGATAATTTCAGAAATACATGGATCGGATTTGATAGGAAAATCTGTATTTGATCAATTAAGAAAACGACGCATACCTATATTTCCTGCATCATTTGTTGATCCCAATAATGGGACTGGAATTGTTATGTCGGTTCCAGCACATTCGCCTTATGATTACCAAGCGCTCATTGATTTAAGGAAGGACTCCGTTACCTTGACAAAATATGACATGACTGTTAATATTGTTCCCATAACGGTAATCCATACTGATACGTTTCCCTCAATTGGCTTATCCCCTGCAGAATTTATAGTGACTAGCTATTCAATAACGAATCAGAACGATCCAAAACTTGAAGAAGCAACAAACAAGCTTTATTCCGACGAATTTCACAATGGTGTCCTTTTGCCAGAGATAGATATAATCGGAAATCTAAGTGTGTTAAAAGCAAGAGATACAATAAGGGAAAAAATCATCAACCAGGGAATCGGAACTACCATGTATGAATTAAAAAATGCAGTAAAATGCAGATGCGGTACTTCTTGCGTAGTGAAGCTACTAACAAACCAGTGGTTTATCAATTATGGTGATGAAAATTGGAAAAAATTGGCATATGAACTGATAAAAAATATGGAAATTCTACCAGAAGAAATAAGACAAGAATTTGCAAATGTTATAGATTGGCTAAAGGAAAGAGCATGTGCAAGAAAAAGCGGTCTAGGAACGAAACTTCCATGGGATAATGAGTGGATTATTGAAAGTCTAGCAGATTCAGTTATCTATATGGCTTATTACACCCTATCAAATTATATTCGCAATAATATCGATCTACAAAACAGCAAAGATAAGGTATCGGCAGATAATTTGAGTGATAGTTTTTTTGATTACGTTCTTTTAGGAAAGAATGATCGTGACCTAGTTGCTAAAGATTCAAAAATTTCCGTACAATTATTGGATAAAATCAGAAATGAATTTCTGTATTTTTATCCAGTAGATTCTAGGCATTCTGGAAGGGATTTGGTTCCAAATCATCTAGCGTTTTTTATATTTAATCATGCAGCAATTTTTACCAAGGATAAGTGGCCTAAGCAAATTGTTGTCAATGGGTCGGTACTAATGGAAGGTAAGAAAATGTCTAAATCGTTTGGAAATATTATTCCCCTGCGACATGCAATAGAGGAATATGGTGCTGATCCGATTCGTCTTACAATGCTAGCATCTGCAGAGATATTACAAGATTCTGACTTCTCGTTTGATTTAGTAAAAGGAATTAGATCCAAATTGTTTGAAATTTACAGAGCTATATGTACTCACAAGAGCGTTTTTACTATAATTCATAATAGTACGGAGTGTAATGAACTGGAAGACCTCTGGATTTCAAGTAGGATTCAACATATTATTTTAGAAACTACTTCTGCTATTGAAAAATTTAGAATCAGAGAAGCATTACACAATATATTATACTTGATGGACAATGACCTACAGTGGTATCATAAAAGAAAACTTGCAAAAAATAAATCAATACGTAATATTTATCTAAAGGAATTCTTCGAAACGAGGATTAAATTATTATCGCCATTTGCTCCTTTCTTCTGTGAGGAAGTTTGGGAAATAATGGGTAATCATTCCTTTATAAGTATAGATCAATGGCCCGAAGCTGATGATTCAAAAATTAGGTTGAAATCTGAAGATAATGAAAGACTTATTCAAGATATAATTTTAGATATACAGAAAATAACTAAGGTTACTAAAATCGTTCCAAAAAGGATTATGATATACACGTCTTCAACCATCAAGTGCATATTATATAAAAAATTATTAGACAGGATACAGAGCCAATCAACTGCAAATTTTGGATTATTCATGAAGGAGTTTGTAAATGATAGCGAAGTTAAAGATTTCGTAAAGCATGACCCTGACTTGGTAAAGAAAATGATAAATGACATTCTGTCGGAGTCACTAGAAGTTAGACAAAGAAGAATGAAAATTGATTCATTTAATGAATTGATACCTCTACAAGATGCCATATCTTTACTAATTAGTGAAATTGGAAATGATCAACTTGAAGTAAGTATCTTATGTGAAGACAATAGTAACAAATATGACCCTAAGCAAAAGTCGAAATTTGCCAGGCCGTATAAACCAGCTATCTATATTGAATAAACTCAAGGCATTAATTTGAAAGATTTATTCCTCCAAATGGACGCTTAGAGTTGTAGTAGCACCGACGGCCAATATTTTCTTATTATCTATTCAGTTAATAGTAAATTGTGAACTAAAATTATTTTTATTGGTTGCGTATACTATTTAATTTAGAAGCATTTCAAATATTCAGAGTTGTCTGCCAATTATACACTAATTTGTTCAAACGAAGATCTTGCAAGTAGTACAATTTCGCGTCGTTTGATCGAGAAATATGGATTCATTAAAGATACTAATTCTACCTTTTGTTCAAGTAATTATCCAAATATTGTGTTACATATTTCTGAAAATAATTTGCTCTATCTTGATAATCTGGATGAACTATATCCCAACACATCATGTTTTATTTTCCTATCTCAACACAGATCTAAAGCTAACATTCCGGCATTGACGTGTCATTCCACAGGAAATTTTAGCAAAAATAATTTTGGGGGCAAAGAAAGGGAATTAGGAGTATGTTATCCTTGGCTTCAAAAACAATACCTTATTGAATTGAATAATCATAAGGATAGAGTTCCCATGTATGATATTATTATAGAATCTACCCATCATGGTCCGACTTCACTAAAAAAACCAACTCTATTTATTGAAATAGGATCAACTGAAAAACAATGGAAAGATGAAAATGCAGCACATACAGTATGTAGATCTTTATTTAAGGTTATTACCAGAAAAAATGAGTTTTGTGAAAAGGTAGCCATAGCCTTAGGAGGCAATCACTATCCAACAAAATTCAATAAGATATTACTGGAATCGGAAATCGGTTTGGGTTCCATTGCTGCAAAGCATGATTTACCATATTTGGATAATTTTTTAATAGAACAAATGGTATCTCGGAACATTGAGGAAGTAACTTTTGCTTTGGTAGATTCAAAGGGACTAGGAAAAGAGAAATCTAGAATATTATCTGCACTCGATGACGTTGGAATTGAAGTTTTAAGAATCTAGAGTAATGAAAACGCCGTTATAGTTATTTATTATTGTGTAACGTCAATAGATTATGGATTACATTAGAAGAAAAAAACATAGGGGAACAAGTACGCGTCATATTAATAATCAGTGTGTCTACAATCTTGTTTCAAATATACCTCCTGGAAAAGTTGCAACTTATGGACAATTGGCGTCATCCGTAGGGAATCCTCGCGCGGCACGTGGAATTGGAAAAATCTTAAACAAGAATCCACGCCCAATTATAGTACCTTGTCATCGTGTTGTGTGTTCAGACGGACATATTGGAGGTTATATGTACGGAAAGGAACGAAAGATATCGTTGTTACTTAATGAAGGAATTCCTATTGTTAATGATCTTATAAAAGATTTTGAAAAATACAGAGTGTAAGGTTGGGATTGTTACTTATGTATCTTTGCTTGTTTGGCAAGTTCTCTCAAGTGAGATAGAGACCTTACATTACCACCCTTAATTTTTTTATATAACGCCCAAAAAGTTTCTCTATTTATCTCGTTTCTGGCTTTTAATATTTTTAAATGACGTCTCATGGCCTTGGTTCGTTTAACATAAACATCTTTCTTTCCCACTCTAGCAGTTTTCTTTCCTTTCTTTGAGCCGGCCGAAGTACCATGTTTTCTACGTGTCTTTAGTTTCTTTTCTGCTCTTGACCTAGAAATCCCTCTTAGTTTTACTGTCCATATAGTCCCCTTCTTAACCAAGGAACGTATATCCTCTCGTGTAATAGCATCAGATATATCATCAAGCTTATCAGGTTCGAATCTTACTCTATTTAATCCGACACCCAATACTCTTGAAATCAGTTCTCTTTTTTTTCTTAAATTTACAACCATTATGATTTAGCCACTTTTTTTCTTGAACTTTTACCCTTCACTTCTTTTTTGCCCTTTGCTTCAGCTTCTTTCTTGGGCTTTGTTTCTACCTTTGCTTCAGCTTCTTTCTTGGGCTTTGTTTCTACCTTTGCTTCAGCTTCTTTCTTGGGCTTTGTTTCTACCTTTTCAGGCAACTTCTTTGCTTCAATCTTACCTGGATTTAAAATCTTGATTTTCAACTTTGTAGCTTCTGTAACTATTTCTATTCTTTTTTTGTTCCCAACGCCATGAGCTATTCTTACTGCATCTTTCATGGGATCAATTTTTGTCAAATCCCTAGTATTAAAAACCAAAACATCATTATAACCTGACGGATGTAAGCCCCTTGATATTCTAGGTCCCTTATAACCAACCTTAACCAACCGCGGAACACCTGAGACCTGCTTTCTCATCTTATTGTCTTTTCCTTTGGGTTTCCTCCAATTAGATGCAAGTTTTTTATACCTCCAGCTCTCTTGTCTCACAAACTCTGGTCTTTTCTCTGCTATTTTTTTTCTGAGTTGCAGGAGTTCCTTATTAATAACCAATTGACTATTGTCAAGACCCTATTTTTTAAATAAAAATGTTTCTAGATACACAAGATATTATTTGCTTGCTTCGTGACCGGATACAATTAGTCACGACTAAAAATAGATACTGAATTCAGTCCATAAGCTTAAATGAAAAGTGAAAAATTAGGATATTATGAAATCAATATTATTACTCATGCGAGTATTCAAAAGAAGGGTTTGTATGGATGCTGAAAATCTGACATTATTATATTCTTTGTATCACAATAATATGGTAATTAATTGACTGAATACCGTACTGGAGAGTTGGCACCGCATAGCGGCACGTTCAATTTGATGAGACATAACTCTACTCTCCTGAAACGAATTCGAAAATTAAATTGTTCACCGACAGCAAAAGATCGTATCATACCTCTATCGAAAGGTGATCCATTCCCACCCTGCAAGAGTTGCAATACAGGTGTTATTTGGAATGGCTAAGGATAATTCAATTTCTAAATCATTTGATAAGTTTATTGAACTATATCTATGAATCCGTATTTTTCTCTCGTTGTTCTCAGGATTGACATATTATACTCGAATATTCGTTTCGAATACTCTTGTAGGACATCCATCATTGATTGTGATATTTTCTCTGTATAGAATCCAGGGCAATCACCAGTTAATTGGTATGAAGCATGCACAACAGGTTTTCCATTATTAGATTCCATCCATGAAGAAAAGGGATAAAGCCAGCAAACGCCTGGTTTGTCGGGATGTAGTACGCAACTGCCGCAGTCATTTAAGAATCTGCACGGTAAAGGCTTGCCATCTTGATCCTCAGTTTCATTTTCCTTCCTCTTTAGTGATATCATACTGATAGTTGTAATCACGTTATTCATAGTCGATGTTTCATCCCAACTAGAGATTGTGGTTTCCTTTTTGATAAATTCAGATTCTGATTCATAACCCATTTTGTTTGAAATTAACGATATGTCGTCTTTAGTAAGGGGTAATCTTCCCTGTCTCTCACAGCAATTATGACAATCGGGCCATAAGCATTTCCAAAGAACATAAGTTTCATCTTTTGCAAGATAGGGAATATGAAATACTACACCATTTACGACTATTTGGGAATCAGAAACGTCGTCACGTTTTCCAAGATGAAGATCATATATTGACTGCTCTATTTTCCAATTGTTGGCCAAATTATCTAACGACTGTTTTACTTCTAATTCTTTCAAAACCAAATATGATTATGTCGGAACCCAAGTTTAAATGTGCCTAAGAAACAATTCTCATTTGAACTGTGCAACATGCATAATTTTCAAGATCCTAGTGACCCAAAACAGGAATCAAGTAATAAAGGCAAGCACGCATCGTCAACACAAAATAGGAGAATGGTGTGGGAGAACATTATATGGCCACTAATATTGGAGGTAAATCGTTCCTATTTCACCTTAAAAGAGTATCATTCTAAAAGAGATAATTTCTGTGAAAATAAGAAGATACAATCGTCTAAAGTGGCAGGTGGATTTGTGTCGCTTTTGGTTAAGGATATTCTTATAAGACAAAAAAGTATCTATTCTATTCATTATAGACTCATACCCTATATGCGAAAGAGGGCTAATCTAGAATATGGCCAAGCAATAAGAGAAGCAAGTACAAAACGTTAAGAGAATTTATTTAAAGCCTTAAATTTTAAACCATAGGTCATGATATAATTTAACCTAAAAATCCGTCATCTATATTTTGTGGTCTGTAACTTTCCATTATCAGCTGTTACGATTATTTTTTTAAAATTTAGATTGTCCTTATCTGGGGTAACGAATATTGAACTAAATGGTCCGATAGAATTGAAAACTTGTTTTTTCCCCTTATCATCATCGAAGACTACTGTTACATTATGAATTTCTTGCAGGTTGTTATTATTTATTTTTATATTTACGGTACTAATAGCTTCCCCTGTTTCCATTATCTCGACAGTTAACCCCGCTCTTGGAATAAATACTAGCAATACCACAATAGCGACTATTGCAAAACCACCGTAGATAGCATATCGAGCTATTCTTATCCAATCCCTTGACTTCTTGTCTTTGCGATGATAATACCAGTCATCATCCCATCCTCCCAATTTTATTTCAATTATGTATTAGGCAAAATTATTATAAACATTTTATTGTTGAAGACGTAAAAATTAGGTAAACATCCATTTTCTGTGAGGATTGCTTTTTGCTATTTGTTGAACTTTCTGTACAATGCAATTATGTTATCGCAGTTCTTGCATTTGTATTCTCCTTTTTCTACTAGTACTACTCCTTGCCCGAGTTCTTCATTTGGAGTCTCATATTTTATAATTGGAGAACCATCAAAATCCTTTCCACATTCATTACAATAATATTTCAAAAACCTATCTTCGCTCAATCTTCCCACATTAGCCAAAAATATTTGCGGAATTCCCAGATTGGCTTTGATTTCTTCATCTTCCGTAATTCTTGCTAAGGCGTAGCCCCCTGAACCTAATAGCTTCTTTTCCTCTAAATCTTCATTTTCACTCATATATCGTATATAGATAAATCCATAATTTTAACAGTTCAGTTCATCAAGTATGATTTGATTTATCCGTATTTACATCTCAGTAAAGTTAATGAAAATTAATGTGGTTCTAAACACCAATGATTTCAAAATTTGATTCAAATATATTGACAGACAGAGTTGAGTTCAAGTTATATGGTGCCCAAATACACTTGAATAACCTACAAGAAATCCAGTTAAATTACTCAAACATGGAAAAGGACAACCCAGTAGTTCAGGCGGAATTGGAAATAGATTGCTTTCTTGCTCAAATTTTGGGAGCAGTGGATTGCCTGTTGATACTAATCAACACAAGATTAGAATTGGGAATTGCGATAGGAAACGTCGACCAAGCTACAATTCAGAGCGCCCTCAATGCCAGAACTAAAAATATTAGCCTGTTAACAGAGCTAAGTCAAGCCTCAGAACACAACGGATGGCTTTGGATATTAAAGGAATTTAGAAATCAAACGATGCAAAGACCGTCCAAAGAAGCGCAAGCCCTTCTATTCGATGACAGGACAACATCGATAAGATCAAAAGATCCGAAGGAACTGATCAACAAGAATTTAATATCATATCTTCAGCAAAGTCTTAATCGTGTTAGCGAGTTGGTTAATACTGTCAGAATGAAAGAGCCTCTCCTAAGTAGATATTGATAAATATCCGTTTGAAAGTTTCTACTTGTAGCTCGAGAATTAGCCCGGTCGAATCTACACGATTGTGTCGATGCCGAATCTAGCGGTCAAACTCCACAGGAGGGCTATGGATTTCAGGCTCTGGATCGTCATGAAAAGATACCTGAGGACAGCAGTTCGAATCTGCTCCGGGCTACGATTTTAAATCTAAATTTGAGGCCCAAATTTTCCCAAGTATCTAGCCTCTTCTCCGAACCTCTTGAAATTTTCGATAAACAAATGTGCTAATCTTTTCGCTGCAACAACGTATTGGTCCTTATTAGACCAAGAAGAACTTGGATCTAAAATTTTTGATGGGATTTGAGGACATGACTGCGGAATTTCTAAGTTGAAGATATTATCATGTTTGTAATGTACCCTTTCAAGATCTCCATTTATTGATGCCGATACCATCGCTCTTGTATATATTAGATTTACTCTCCTGCCTATTCCATATGGACCGCCAGTCCAACCAGTATTAATAAGATATACACTTGTGTTATGTTTTGAAATTTTATCTGCAAGCATTCTTGCATAATCAATAGGATGTAATGGCATAAATGGCGCTCCGAAACATTGAGAAAATGTTTCCTTCGGTTCCGTAATTCCTCTTTCTGTACCTGCTAACTTACTTGTATATCCAGATATAAAATGATACATTGCACCTTCCCTCGAGAGTTTCGCTACTGGGGGCATTACACCAAATGCATCCGCAGTAAGAAATATCATAACCTTAGGATGAGTAGCGATTGAAGGTATTACTGCTCCAGGGATAAATTCTAAAGGGTAGGCCACTCTAGTGTTCTCTGTTAGGAAGCTGTCGTCAAAAATTGGTTCTCGTGTTTGTTCATCAACAATTACGTTCTCCATTACAGAACCAAACTTTATTGCATTCCAAATTTGCGGTTCGTCCTCCTTCCTAAGATTAATACACTTGGCGTAACATCCACCTTCGAAATTAAAAATTCCTCTATCAGACCATCCATGTTCATCATCTCCTATTAAGTTCCTTTCTGGGTCCGCGGATAATGTAGTTTTTCCTGTCCCTGATAATCCGAAAAATAATGCGGTTTCTCCATTCTTTCCCATATTGGCAGAACAATGCATCGGGAATACTCCCCTCTGTGGAAGTAGAAAATTCATGACAGAGAACATTGACTTTTTTATCTCCCCCGCATAGGATGTGTAACCTATTAAAATCATTTTCTTGGAGAAATTAATGATTATGAATGTTCCGCTTTTGGTACCGTCAATCTCAGGGAGAGCGGCAAAATCATTAACAAAGAACAGAGTAAATTCAGGTTTATGATTATTGAGTTCTTCAGGTGTCGGCCGTATAAATATTTGTGATGCAAAAATGTTGTGCCATGCACTGTCGGTAAAAACCCTAATTGGCAGGCGATTGTCAGGGTCAGCGCCAACAAATCCGTCAAATATAAAAAAGTCCTTCCCAGATACGTGCTGTTTCATTCTTTCAAAAATTTTGTCAAACTTTTCTGTAGATATGGGATGGTTCACTTTACCCCAGTCGACGAGGCTATGCGTTATTTCGTCATCAACTATGAATTTATCGTCGGGAGAGCGTCCTGTAAATTTACCGGTCTTAACAGACAACGCGCCAGAATTTGATAACAGTCCTTCATTTCTCTGAATTGCTATTTCGATCAGGGTTGCTATTGGTAGGTTTCTCTCAATTTTTCCAAAATTGATATTCATCTTCTCAAGTTGTAAAAGATAGCTCTTAGTATGACCATCTTCCTCCTCATTCATTGATACGATGTAAGGTCCACAATGGGTATTTAATTTATTTCATGTTACAAAATCAATGTAGATAATAAGGGGATTAAAAAATTAAAACAATAAAATGATTGGTGCTGATCATATAGGATGACCTTGCACCAACCAACAATTTTGTTACGTCTATCTCCTGAAATAGACGATATCTAATATCAATTGCTTATAGATTTTAAACTTTATTAAAATAGCTCTTACGAATCAAGGTAGTTTTCTTTATTAATCTGTTAACACTACTAAGTTTAAATGAGTAGCCAAGAAAGCAATAGTATTAGGGAAGTTGTACGGGAATTTACGGAAGCCGATAATGCCATCAAAACGGTCTTTCCAAAGGTAGACCCAATTCTGGTTGTTAGACTAATTTTTGACGAAAAAGCAAAAAAAGAGAATATCTATACCCTAGAAATGATCCTTAAACCTGAGCAGGATACCGAACAAATTAGAGAGAGAGTAATTAGTGTCACGGGCATGGCACCAAGTTTTTATCTTCAAGGAACAAAAATGGTAGTGAGTCATAGTCTAAATCTCAACTTATTAAAGAGAATTAATGATTTGGATTTTGTGGTTAACATCAAAGGAAGTCCATACAGTGCAGGTGGCTCTTCGGACTTTTAACGAACGAATGTTACTATATAATAATAAAAGAGAATCTATGAATTCAATATAATGGTAGGTAAAAATTTTTTCAATCTTGAATAAACCTATCAACAAAATGAAAATATTAAAAGTTAAGTTTAGAAATTATTGACTTTTAGAGTGAAGACAATTATTTATTTCTAGAAATTCTAACTAAAATTGTCTTCAATGTAATAATCACAATGTCGTTCGATTGAGACAACATTCATCCATTTCATTTCGTTTTCGGAGTATTGTGATAAATAAGCTTGCAACTATCTCTTTAGAAATTACTAAATTAAGTGTAAATTTAATTTATCTCATGTTAAAATGGGTCATATTAAATTTTTATTGAGATCACATCTAATCGATAGAAACAAAACGCGTTAGTTAAACGATTCACTAATTCAATTGAAAACACTTATTGCGCAGTACCCATGCTTTATACTTTCTAGAATAGTAGGATAGCCCGCTATCCTCCTGATTAATGTTATAATAGTGATAAGTCTCCTGTGTTTCCAATGAGCGTAAGAGCTTTAGAACAGTTCTCTCTTCAACCAAATATTTTACGATTCGTTCTACTTCTCTCTCCACCAATTTTCGGTACCTATTGGAATTTATAATTCCGTTATTACTTATATATGGTAACCAACATTTTTAATATAAAATTCCACGTACGTTTTTAAAGTAAAATTAAGTAAACGGAAAGATGAATAAAAAGACTCTTCTCATTTGACAAATGTATTTAAATTGCATCAACCAAATAATACGCTTTGTGTTTCGTTTTTATCAATATTAATGGAATTTTAAAACAATAGGTATAAATTAACTTTTTAAAGTACAATTTTATGTGAACTCTTTTATAGAGACTTTTGCAATCCGTAAGTTAGCTCATATTAAACTTTTTCAATTATATGTCATAATTCCAATCTGTTTTTTACTTGTTTTTAGCTATATTTCTGTAAATTCTTATGCTCAAACTACAGCTTTCGATGATACTTTATTGTCCAAATTATTCGATAGAGTTAAGGGATCTGTAGTACAGATTACTGTGTCTAACAAAGACCCCCTGTCTTCTGCACTTGGCTCAGGTTTTGTTTTTGACAAATCTGGTCATATTATCACAAATGATCATGTGGTTCGAAATAGATCGTATAACGATACTGATACTAATAGTACCAATAATGTTACTGTGACGTTTTTGGACGATAAGTCCTTTAAGGCAAAAATTATTGGTAGCGATCCTTTTTCTGATCTAGCAGTTTTACAAATTGAAAACTTAACAAATCAAACATTAATGCCACTGCCCGTTAGCAATTCTTCTAATGTAAAAATTGGTGAACATGTAATTGCGATAGGGAACCCATTTGGGCTTTCTGGTTCTATGACTGAGGGCATAATAAGTGGCTTGGGAAGAGTCATTCCATCGCAAAATCCAGGTAGTCCTGAAGGTCCAGAACTACCGCCTGATGAACAAAATACACTGGTCCCTCAGACCTCATTTTCGATACCAGAGATAATTCAGACTGATGCAGCAATAAATCCTGGAAATTCTGGCGGACCACTCCTTAATTTAAAGGGACAACTGATCGGGATAAATAGCGCTATTTTTTCATTAACTGGAGAATATTCAGGTGTGGGATTTGCTATACCGTCTAGTACTATTCAAAGAGTAGTACCAATCTTGATATCAGAACATTCCTTCAAGCATCCGTGGATTGGAATTTCTGGAATAGACGTTGATGAGCAAATTGCCTCCGCCATGAATTTAAACACAACAAAAGGTTTTCTTGTAATAGAGACTAGTCCTGGAGGTCCTGCATCCAAGGCCGGAATTCACGGCGGAGATAAATTGGTAGATATAGGCGGTAGGAAAACAAAATTGGGTGGAGATGTTATTATAAAAATTGATAATCAAAGTGTTTCCAAAATTGATGATATATTAGTATATTTGGAACAACATAAAAAGGTTGGACAGAGTGTTAAACTAACTGTTATACGAGATGGTAAACTACAAACGGTTAATGTTCCCTTGACTGAAAGGCCATTACGACTCAATGTAGAACCGTTGTGGTTGGGTATTGATGGTGTTGACATGAGTTCCGATATTGCTACAAAATTGAATACTAATCAGAGCACTGGAATCCTAGTAGTTGGAGTCATTTCAGACGGGCCAGCAGACAAAGCTGGAATGAAAGGTGGTTATAGGATAACAGATATCAATGGAACGGAAATAGAATTGGGCGGGGATATTATTACGAGTGCAGACAAGGTACCCATTGAAAATTTGAAAGATCTATCAACCTATATTACAAATAATAAAAAAGAAGGCGACAAGATGAGTATTGGTATTCTTAGAGATGGTAAGCCGCAAGAAATTGAGGTTACTCTGGAACCAAGGCCAAAGAATTTAAAACAGTAGTTGAATGAGATGGATAAAAAGTAAAGTAGACATCAATTAGAATTGGTGAATTCTTTATATCCCTCCTTAAACTCTCCATTTATTTTCTGCAAAAGATCAATGAATTTTTTATCCTTGGATAGAATTTCTTTCATTTGACTTTCTATTTCATAATATGCTACGTCCGAGTCACCGGTAGTTGATTTTGGTGTAAGAGAGAGAATATTTGATTCTGAATACATGATCATAATCCTAAATGCCAATAATTTAGCATTTAACTCTAGTTCAAACATTAAATCATTCATCAATTTTTTTTTATGTTCCTCATTAGAGTTCTGTGTATCCTCCAACCAGTTTAGAGTTATTCTGCAGCATTGTTTGAGATATTGTGTTACGATGGAATAAAATCTAGCAGTACTGGATTCAATTGTATCTTCTTCAAAATATTGATACAAGAGAGTCAAAAGAATCGGATCATCGCTATA
>JAATVL010000133.1 GCA_014523525.1 Nitrososphaerales archaeon TH703
CGTACGGCGATTAGTTGTGCCTCGTTCCGATATTTTTTTTTCTATATATGCAAAGTCTTTTTCACAATCTATATTAAGACCACTAGAGAGACCATAAAAAAAATTATTCCTAATGTATTCTAATACATCATGCCAAGTGTAGGCTTTTATTCTACCTATCAAGGAGTTATCCGACGTTCTGTTTGTGTAATAGCTATAGATGTCAAAAAATTCAGCTGTTATGTCACAAGAGTTACAGTAAAAATTCTTGCCCTTCTTAGCACAATTATCACATTGTTTGTTTATCATTTGAGTATTACTGCCTTGCGAGTTATAAATATTATAAATATTGATTATCATTTTCTTATTTCCATATTTGAATTAAAGTCACCTGGACTCAGAATGGAGTGCTCAAATCAAGTCATTAATTATGTTGAAATATGATACTAAAGAAAATTTGAAAGCTAAAGATACATTTTTTTACAAGAAACTTGAAAAAATATTGTTTGCTAATTAGGAAACCTCAGTTCTGTACTTTGTGCAATAAGGATCTTAAATTTAAATACAAACCAGATAAATCTTGGAATATTGCAGGCTATCTTTGTAGCGACTGTCATATGAAAATAACAAGGGAGTTTATGATCAAACAGAAAGAAGAAGAAGAAAAAATTAACAAAAAGCAAAATCAGTGCTTTATTTGTAATGATTTTATTGATCCAGAGAAAAAAAAGAAACCTAGATGGCAGTGGGCTATGGAAAATGATATTTACTTATGTGAAAAATGCTATAATCAAAAAGAATTGGCTTATCAAAATAAAATAAATTTTTGTGTAAACTGCGGAAAAAAAATTGGCTTCATAAGGTATAACCCAAAACCAAATTGGAAAATTGATGGACAGTTATGTAGAAAGTGTTGGGATACGATAAATGTCTCGCAAAATTGAAACTTGACAATTTTATTTTTAAATAACTGGATGGCTATCCTCTTTACCATGGTTTTTATGCTCCTAAAACGAAGAATACCTATTGAAGCGAAAGGTCAAGAAATCGAGCTCCAAGAAATTTAAGAAAAAATCGTTAATGTGGGCAGTGATATTTGGTGTAGTATTAGTTGGAGGTTCGGTAACGGCTTTTACTACAATGGGAAAGAACAATGGCCCCAAAAATCAGGAAAATCCTGAGCAGCTTATTAGCACGCTTCTTCACCCAATAGCTCAAAATGCATCAGCACTGGGAACAGCTAAAGCCAATGTAACCTTAATAGAATTTGGTGATTATCAATGTCAATATTGTGCAAGATTTCATAAAGAAACCAAAGATCTAATTGTTAATAATTTCGTCAACACAGGTAAGATTAATTTCATGTTTAAAGATTTTGTTATAAACGATAGACCATCAGATAAGTTATCAACCCTTGCTGCCATTGGATCTTATTGTGCTGCAGAGCAAGGAAAATACTGGCCATATTATGACGAAGTATATAGAAATTCAAAAGGAGAAAATACTAACTGGGTTTCAAAAAATAGTTTGACGCAATTTGCAGTTTACGCAGGGATTTCTAATGTAAAAAAATTTTCAGCATGTCTTGATTCCAAAAAATATGAAAATTTAGTGCTTACAAATGATAATTTGGCGCGAAGTATAGGTTTGACAAGCACACCAACATTCATTCTAATAGCTGATGGGCAACCTCCTCTAAAAATAGAAGGTGCCCAGCCTTACTCCGTATTTGAAGGAGCAATAGGACAAGTTCTAAAGCAGATTCCTAGTTGAGTACCATTGAACGGTACATTTCAAAATTTCCGCACTCATATTTAGCTTAGCTATTACACGGTTCATTAAAACTGTTCAAACTACATGAAATTTTATCTATCTAGTTTGAGCAATTCCATTATGATAGAACAGAAGATTACTTATTTAAGGGATCAAAAATAGTGAAACATTCAGAATGGAAACCATTTATATTTCCATGATGTTCAAATCAATTAAAATTTGTCTGGTATGGCGATGCAATCACAAATGAATTTTATAACAAAATGGAGTTTCCATGAAGGGAGTAATCAATAGAAAGGCTTTCTGACATGGATACTCCCATAAATTCAAAAAAACACATCAAATTTAACATGAAGGATGTTTTAAGTGTAATTTCATTTTTACTAGTTTTTCTTTTAATCTGGCAAATTGTATTCTGGCTACAAATTTGGCCAGTCGTTTCTCTCCCTTCACCAGCAATGGTTGCCCAGTCTTTTGTTGACTTGGTGCAGGAAAATATTTTGATACCGAGTATCATCATTTCACTATGGCAATTATTCATTGGATTGGTAATCTCAGTTGTGATCGGTGGATGTGTTGGACTTGTTATGGTTAGATTTAAACAATTTGGAAAAACCATGAGTTCATTTGCCTTAGGGTTCCAATCTTTTCCAAGTATAGCATGGGTACCTTTTGCTATCCTTCTGATTGGATTTAATGATCTAGGAATACTTTTCGTCATCGTCATGAATTCCGTATTCTCAGTGATGAATTCTACCTACGGTGCAATTAGGAATATACCGCCCATATATCTGCACGCAGCACGGAATATGGGAGCTAGCGGTTTTCTACTATTTAGTAACGTCATGATACCTGCCTCCGCACCTTCTTTAATAATGGGCCTAAGACAAACTTGGTCTTTTGCTTGGCATGCTTTGATAGGTGCTGAGATGTTGATCACTACTGGCGTAGGATTAGGATATATTTTGTCCGTAGGAAGAGAGTTCTCTAACATGAGTGAGATAATAGCAACTATGATTGTAATATTCGGGATTGGCTTATTATTTGATAGATTTGTTTTTTCGAAACTGGAAGAAAAAGTACGTGAAAGATGGGGATTAACGCAGTCATGACCATGACATGGCGTTTTTGATTAGACATTATCTCTCATTTAGTTGGGTAAGTACTAGAGAATTATTTTTTCTACTGTTAAATGACCATCACAAAAAGTGGAAATAAACTGAGCATATTATAATAATATTATTTTATATCCGCTTTAGAATCATTTTGATACAATTGATACAATTGTTTCCCTCTAGGGAATATTTCTCTTTTTAAGATATAATTCTCGATAGATATTTTTCCTGGACCCAGAATGACCAAAGATATACATATTGATATAAGAAGTAGTTCAAACTCGTATCCGCCTATAAATCCTTTAGACAATTTGACCATCACTATTGCACCTATCATTTCAATTATTAATAGTGATGAAGCAATTCTTGTTAGGATACCAAGCAGGATAGCTAAACCTCCTACCACTTCCAGTAGCCCTATTGGCACAAACAATTCAGGAGGTAAATTAACAGATTCGAAGAAACCATATCCGCCAGACACATCGAAAAATTTCGGTAATCCATGCGCAATAAACGTGAGACCCGCTATAATTCTAATAGGAAGCAGTCCGTAACCGAAAACTGAGTTCATATTTCCAATACTTATGGATGATCAAGTTTATAAATTATTAAATGCAATGAAAAATTTAAATTCAAAATTTGAACTATATTCATAAGTAAATAACAAATTTTCGTATCAATTAAGGGTTAATGGTAAAAATATCAATAATGTAATTGCTGTATTATGGTAATGTCTTAATAAATACTATCAGTTATCGTATTTGGATTTTTATGAATAATATTATGTTTTAATCAAAATGATGTAATTCATTAGTATTTTGATAATTTAATTATTAAATTATACTCTCTTTTACGTACAAATTCTTAAGAAATATTTAAATAAAGTAGTATCGTTTCTTATAAAAATGGCTACAATTCTTATTTTGTCATTAGCAATCACATTGGCTTTAGCAATGTTACTAGTACCTGCTATTGGTACCGTTGTGTTTGCTCAAAACTTGAGCGGAATGGCTGGTAACATGACTGGTAACATGAGCGCTGGTAACATGACTAGCAACTTGAGCGGAATGGCTGGTAACATGACTGGCACCCCCCCTGGCTAAAATAGATATCATTAATATCTATTAATACCACATGAAGTAACGCATGGAGAAACTATAACGTACCGAAATTACCCACTATCCTTTTTTTCTTTTCACAAAATTTGGTTAAGGGGATGTTTAATTTTCATAATCACATATTGGCCATTCGTATTCAGTATATTAAATTTTATGATAATTAAAATAGAAACAATAATTATCGAAAATGACTATAATGATGACTTGTTTTACTTGTCGTGTACTTGATATCGATAAGGGGATTTACAACTTTCTCTAATCTTAATATAACATGTACCAACTGCAATTAACAAAATAAGTGTAGAAATTTCTCTTATTATTGTCTGATTGCCTGACAGAAAATTGGAAACTACAACAGCCAATCTACCAAACGTTGAAGCAAGTATGAATCCAAAAGTGGAACAACTTGCACATGCACTGGAAATAACACTGATTGTGGTACCTGCCACCGCTGATTTACTTATTCTTAACTTCAAGTCCCTTATAATATGCAAATTAAAGTTTACCAAAACTGCCACTAGAATTGAATTAATACAAGATAAAAAAAATATTCCAAGCATATCATTGGGAACATAGAATGCTAAAAAAGGTGAGAAAAACAGAATATTATCAAAAGTGTTTGTTACTATCCAAAAAACAAATCCTGCTATTGACGCAATAATGAGATAAAGCGGATTTGAAAAAGCTGTTCTTGTAACAAAGCTGATTGAACTCAAAGTATTCATTTTTGTTTAGGATTATTTTTCGTGTCCGGCACATAAAAAGTATTAGAATATTTATTAGTTCAAAAAAATCCAATTGCAATCGAATAACATTTGGTTCGCTCTTATTTTTGCTTACAAGATTGTTTAAATAACCTGCATAAAGCAATTAGGGGGACCTAACAATGAAAAAAATCTATCTAAGATGGCCCATTCTAATTGCTGCTATTTTGGTACCGGTCTCAATTTCTGAATTAAAGAATGGCTCTGGACAAGAAAATGAAACGATTTTCACTGAAAACGAATCAAACAAATATATCGACTATTTACAAAATGCCAGAAATTTGTTGAACCAAACATCAGTTGAATATAAGAATAGCAACTATACAGGTGCAGAAGAATTAGCAATTGCTGCTTATCTAGACAATTTTGAATATGTAGAAAGTGAACTTGAAAAAAAAGGATCTCATAGTCTAATGCAGGATATTGAACATATGATGCGAGAAGAATTACGAGATTTAATAAAAAGTAAGGCCAGTCAAGCAGAACTAGATACGCATATCAGCGCTACGAATGCAAAACTATTAGAAGCAATATATCTGTTAAAGGGTAGTAAATAGTAGTAAAAAGAATAAGGATCCAAATTTAAATAAAGGGTAAGGGCTACTCAACTTTTTCTTTGATTTATTCAAGGAGTAAAATTTTATAAGTTGACTTGAAGAATTCTTGCGAAATTGATACTTTAAATAGAAATTATTGAATATTTCAATGATACAATGTGGCTTACGAATTAAAATAATTAACAAACTAGAACTGTAAGATTAAAAACCATAGATATTCTTTTAAAGAGCTAAGGAGATATCATCCTATGCGTATTGATACCACTTGGAGGTGGACGAAGTGATTGATTATATTGTGATAATCGCTATAATCGCTATCAGATTATTTTCATTTTCCTCGAAATGGATCGAACAGTACGTCATAAATAATGTTGTAGAATTTGTTAAAAGTTTTGAACATTTACTTTTGGTACTTACCGTTGTAGCATTTTTCCTAATAATAATATACATGACAATGAAACAGCTTAAGAAATTACCAAAATTTTATGTTATAGAAATTGAGGACATATATGGTAAAAAGGTGGTCGTGGATGGATTAAGAACTAATTTTACAACATTTGCTGCGGCAAAGAGTTATGCTCATTTTTATTCCGACCTATATGGCGAACAGTACAAGTTCAGAATAGTTGGTCGTAATCGGATTTTAAATTATCCTCATGGTCATGTTCGCTGATTATTTGGCATAAGGCTCATTCAGACATCCATGATAGATATTCAATATATCCCATCAATTTTGCACGAGGTACAAGCATATACTTAAATGAGTAACACGAAGACTAAATTGTAGATTGTAAGAAGCAGCAATCAATTATTGGCATAATTACAATTTGTGAATTCATTGTTTTAATTCATTTAGCCAGCTTTGTATACAATCAATACAGATATGGTATTCACGTGGATCTGTGCCAGAAGGAGAGTAGAAGGATTTATACTTTTCACAGTCTTTTCTGCAAAAATCGCAGTCCATAACAATTAATTGTCACTATTGCATTTATGTCTGATCCAGAAAACTCAATATCACACGAAAGTCTGTTAATCTCAGCATAAATGAAAACTACTCTTCAAGTTGCTTGATTTTCTAAGTACAAAAGTTAGTAAGCAAATTAGCAAAATCTTCATATTGGTATTTCTGTTAGCCATTATTATCGGATGAGATTTTTTTCCTTATGCGTGTATCAAAGGAGTTTTGTATTTGTCTTTAAGTATAAGAAAAATATTAGTTACAATTGATGGTTCTGAAAATTCTAAGAAGGCTGCTGACTATGCAAGTAGTTTGGCTAAAAAATACAATGCTCAATTAATAATATTATATGTGTTGTACTCAGAATTGGGATTTGCTTATTCAAATCTATTAGGGGTCACTACTCCTAAGGCTATCGATGACGCATTAGAAACACAAAAGAAGGACGTGCAAAAATGGTTTGATGAGATAAGAAGTAAACTTAAAAACACCAACATTAGTGTGACGGATAAAATTATTATTTCGGTGTCATCAATTGTTGGTGAAATCATAGGGTTCGCAGATAAAGAAAAAGTAGACTTGATAATTTTGGGAACGAGGGGAAGAACTGGTTTTAAAAAATTGTTACTTGGAAGTGTTGCAGAGGGTGTAGTAACCCATTCATCTTGTCCTGTAATGGTAGTTAGATAATCCAGATTATAACGTGCTTTAAAACAACAGGACCATATTTGCAAACTAAAATGTGGAAATACAGATATTCTTTGACATTTTTAAAAAATCTATAAGACTGAAGGCTTTTTGGGATATAAAGGGCAATTAATTTGCCTTGATCATAAAACCGGAAGAAAATTTACCTTCTTAAAATATAGCTAAAAATTTCTTATGTTATTGATATAGAACAATAATACCTAAAGCTCATAAATCCAGATGTCCATAATATGGTGATGCTAAAAAATAGTAAACAACTAATCAGTTTGATAAATATGTGCCGTGAAGAAAAAGACATCGGAAAAAGATGTCAGATTTTAAATTATATTAATTACCTGGTGCCAGTAGACCTTAGGGTGTCTATCCCGTCAATTATTAGTCATGACTGTATAGATCAAATTTTGAGTTCCATGGAGGAAAAAATATCGCCTCCCATCTACGAACTTACTTATTGAATCAAAATTAGGGCAATCTATTCGATTGCAGGATTATATCTCAGTGAGGATAGTTAAGATATTACTCTCGATGCAGTTCTAGCATGTGTTCTTTCAATTCCTCTTGCGTATTGAAGGTCATTCCGCATGCTGCACATTTTTCCTGATTATCCGGAGACA
>JAATVL010000134.1 GCA_014523525.1 Nitrososphaerales archaeon TH703
GAGACGTCTCCAGTAGAATCTACTCAACAACAATCCAATGTATCTGAGACGTCTCCAGTAGAATCTACTCAACAACAATCCAATGTATCTGAGACGTCTCCAGTAGAATCTACTCAACAACAATCCAATGTATCTGAGACGTCTCCAGTAGAGTCTACTCAACAACAATCCAATGTATCTGAGACTAGCAACGATACTCAGTTGCTTGTTACAATTTCGCCACTAAAAAATCCAGTGGCAAGAGGAGACACCCAAAATGCTACAATAACTGTTACCGATTCAAACCGTAGGGCAGTAGCTAATGCACAAATTGATGGAAAATTGATTTATCCAGGAAAAAATTTTGAGAAGGAATTTAAAGGAAGTACCGATCTCGAAGGGAAATTTGTTTATTCTTGGATCGTCGGCAAGAAAGGTGACGTGGGACCCCTTGTCGTAGAGGTAGAAGCGTCAAGTCAAGGATACCCAACTACGTCGGCGAATAATTCTTTTGAGATAGTCAAATCAGGTGAATCATCGAAAATCGAAAATCCCTTCCAGAGCAATTTCCAAAGGCCTTAATATGCAGCAACACAAGACTGACCCACCAGTTCGTGGTTGGCTAGACTAATAACATATTCAGATTATTATATCTCCTTCTAATAGCCCGATGGGAGGAAGGGTTGTTTTTTATCCCAATCTAGACTCCCATTTAGGCTTTAACTATTTTATAATTTGTTGAGTATATTACGATACGGTGCAGAACTCAGGCATACGTTTTGGTGGGTCTTACGATGGCCCACCTAGCATAAATTCACTAGATAATTGAAATTATTTTATTAAAATTATTTTATAATTTGTTGAGCGTAAATAACCAACATCAAATCGACTCCAAACCGTTTCATCCTGATGGGTCCGCTTGTATTGCTGCATTATTGGGCCTGTCAGTGTTTTAATATCTAAATTATCTTGAAGCATAATAACGCGTCGAGATACGTATTAATCTAATTAAGCCCCCGTAAAATGAAAAAATGTTTTAATTATTTGATATCAATGAAAGTGACGTTTTAACTTGATAAATATTATTTCTTTATCTGACATTCCGATTAATGATAATCCTTTTTTAAGTAACTTGTCCTTTATTTTCTGAGTTATCTTGTCCCTCTCTAATATTATTATCATTTTTGAAGGTTTCCTCTTACTGCCAGTGTAAATATCCAATAAAACTTATAACAATTACAGTTGAAATTAAGCATACTACGCTTTCATTCTGGTGGGCCATAATTCGGCCCACTGGGTTGGTTAATCGAACCATCAAGCGTCTTTGTTCCAGGTAAACCTAGGTGCATTTTCGTTAACCATTATAAAGTTTAAAGTCCTAGATGCAATTAATGAATATGAAAACACTATTTCTGATAGCAACATTTGCTCTTTCGTTGGTTATCGCGTATCCAATGATGAGTTTAGCACAGCAAGAGCCTGAAACAGGAAACCAGTCATCGTCTCAATCACAGGTTGAGGTCCCATTGAATTTCACTCTAAAGGCAAAGGGTGGAGAGAAAGCAAAAGAAGGACAAGAGAATAAGAGTATTACAGTGGATGTAACAATTCAACAGGGTGAAGGCGGAAGCCCCACGAAAGTACCAGTAACAGCAATGGTACCAAATAATACCAAACTACAAGATGTACAACTTTGTTCATCCATGAAAGAAGGAAAGGAATCGTGCCAGTCGTTAAAGGACTTGATTCCTAAATCGTCCAGCGGATCGTCTGAAGAGTCAAAGTCTTCTAGCAACTCGACTGACAACAATAACGGTAACGAAGGCAACTAGGCTATTAACCTAGTTAAAAATATTTTTTTCCTTCTGAAATCTTGATTTTCGGTTAATAAGGTTTTGGAAGAATTACAATCTTTCTAGTCTGGGACCTTATTTATTTATCGATTTGTAATATACGGTAGTCCTTAATTGGTTGGTGAGAGGATTTTTTTCTCTGTTCGGCTTCCAAACACCATCAGACACCTGCCATCAGTTTTGATACTTATTTAACGTATGTTGAAATTATATTGTACAGAATTTTATTGTGAAGGGACGGCATTACTTTACCAGGGGTTCACTCCCGTCCCGTCCCTCCATTAACTATTTTATAATTTTGTTGAACATAACAATACATCAAACAAGTTAACAATTGGTAGAACAAAAGGATAAAATTTAGTAACGATTTCCAACTTAACTTTTTTAAATGAATAAAGGCCTGCTCTGGTGCCGAGCAAGAGATTATAGTTTGTTCAATTATTAGCTGACATGTGTCAACCAACAGACATCCAGTAAGGTTCACTACAGATTAAATAAAAAAAGTATAAATTATTTTGAATGTCAACTTTTTACATTGAATACATTAAACGAGATACCGAGTAGGATTTTTAGGAATATTTTTCCAAAAGTAAGAATGGCTTCAGCACTTACAATTTCGATAGTGGCCGATCTGCTAGACTATACTGCGGCTCCATTGCTGGGCATGCCGATCGTCGGAGATGTTTTTGATTTAATTGTAATGAGCTTGCTTTATTCTATAACTAAAAGTAAAGTATTATTCGTAATGAATTTAGCTGAATTCATACCTTTTGTCGGTGACTTTTTGCCAGTTTACACGGCTTCTACAATCATTTGGATATTACGACAATCAGGATATGATGGGTTATTTATGACTAAACGACTAGTAAGATTACTTTCAAATATTCAGACTCATGTCTGAAGTGGCTTATTTTAGACAAATTCAAATACTCAGTTCATCTAAATAACATTCTACCATTCATTTCCTCCGACCAGTTGTAGAATATTAAAGCGAAAGTTCGATTTAAAATAGGCGATGAACGTGAAAATTTCATTTATTTTATCTCATAACAATAAGCTTCACAAAGGTGACAAAAGAGGATGCCAAGACAAGGAAATACAGTTTTGACAATGAAGATCTGAGCAGTACTCACTTGTCTTGTTTGAAATCGTGGTTTTTCTGCTCGCGTGCTTGTTCATAGTGCGAACCGTCTCCCTCGTTACTCACTTTTGCTTTTGCTAACAACCATTGCTTTTTGATAAAGAAGAGGAGCAATCCGATAGCAATAACAACCATTATAGCAATTACTGGAAAAAATCCAGTTGGTAAAGTTCCAAGGTTTTGAAGATCGACACCATTCATACCATATATACCCGCTATAAGAGTCAGAGGAAGTATTATCACTGTAAAAATAGTCA
>JAATVL010000135.1 GCA_014523525.1 Nitrososphaerales archaeon TH703
TGCAAAAGCTTGGGCCATAATTGGACCTACAACGAATAATGGAAACGACATATTCGTAGGACCCTTGTTTATTGCAAATGTGCTTTTGGTAGGCTTTTGGTACCACCACATTGTATCCGGATTATTATCGGGATCCGGTTGCCAGTTTGTCGGAGGAGTCACCTTAATTTCACCACTTACAAGGCTTGGAGCAAACAATAATGAAAGTGTTGTTACCAAAATAATTAGAGCTATAATCCTATTCAATCTCCCTCTCCTTTTCCACCAGTTTTAATCCCTTTAATGCTAAGCGAAAAGCATCCAATACATTATCGTAACTTGTATCTTCTTTAGAAAGTTTTCCTAGAGCGTCTGATATTGCAGTTCTTAATGAGGTTATTAACTTATCAGGCTTGGTTTATTGCCACTAACGGACGTTCATAATCTAACAATTCTTTAGTATGAATCAACATGTCTTTTGCTGAGGTAGAAAAGGGGACCGGAATGACGTTGATATAACGAGCTAAATAAGTTGTGTTTCTTGCAGTAAAGCATCTTATCCTGAATGTATTCCCATCTAGTAGTTTCACTTACCAGCTCTTTCAAAGTAGTAATAAACTCATGAGTAGCAGCATCAACGTAGATCTTTACAGAATCAAGATAAGACTGATCGACCTGCGTTCTATTTAATCCGCGAATAATGCCTATTACTTTCTCGGCCATTTCTAGATAACGGGGGCTTTCATATTCGTCAGCTATCAATACTTGAATCCTGCCATTAGCAACTTGCAACAAACAAACACCAAATGCCGAGCTACCCCATCCGGGATCAAGGCCTAATACTTTCTGAGATTCTACAACGACACGATTAGGGTCATATTTCTTGCCCAGCTCAAGAGCTCTATCAATGTCTTTAGAATGAAATGTGTTACCTATCAAACCAAGATATGAACTTGGACACGCTCCTATATTCACCTTTTAGGAAAATAAAGTTTGTTCTCTTTTACAAATTTGAATGTCGGGTTGATAAAACCGCTTTCGCATATTCGAAATAGTCGGTCTCTGTTGTCTGGTTTGTCGAATGAATCGATGGTCATTAATAACGACGTCCCCTATTCATTTTCTGTAGTGGTATTGGTTCCGTTTCCCACTGCCCCCGCCATACTCACCATGGCACCGGAGACATCAATGACGGACTGAGGGATACCTTGCGGATAATATTTCGTTTTGAATTTATCTATATCCACCTGGTTGAGTAACGTTTTTAATTCGTCCGCTTTCCATAAGTCCAACCATTTGCCAGTTTCATCGTGGACGAAATTGCATGTATGGCTAAAGAATTGTTTTAATTCGGGCTCAGTTGCGCTAATATTTGTCGATCCAAACATTTTCAAAAGGATCATTCCACTATAAAAACTCGAATAACAATCCACGAATGTTCCTGACTGAGATCCTGTTTCTGTGCTGTTTGTTTCATTATTAAATTGTTGCCCGTTTACCGCACTTACTGTTAGACTAAATGCCGTCATTAGACCAACGACCAGTAATATTGCCTTCATTTTCCTTTATTCCCCTAATGTGCATGTCAACATCAATGACAAGCTCATTTCACAAAAGAGTTAATATCACTCTCTTATAAAGTAGGGTCTAACTAGTCTACTCTTGCAGTTTGTAAAGATAAACTTTCTTTTCAGCGTTGATTTTCAATTAATGATTTTATAATATAGCGGTGACAGTGTTTTCCTTTCTCACAATAGCATAGAAGTGTTATCGTTTCCCCCTTCTTTGAACGTTGACGCAGCTCTTCAATTTTATTGATTGCTTTACTTTCTTTCATCTGTGGAAGGAATTTTACTCTATATCTTTTCCAATCTTCCTCAGTCTTTTTACTATCATTCCATTTGTTGAGTGTGTCCTCCTCTGGAGATAAATCCTTAATCCATTCATCGAAACGGTCTTTCTTCTGACCTCTGGGCCATTTTCTAGTAATTAAAATCCTAGTGCCGTCCGAATCTTCTTTTGGCTCATAGAGACGTTTAGTTTTAATCATTTTATTTAGTCACCAAAATAACAAGTCCAACTATTAGAGTGGCAGCGGTCAAGATTAAAGACAATATAGTCCATTTGGACAGATCATGACCTGCCATTTCTTATTTTGTCTTCCGTCTTTTGTCTATGTAAGGCCCGTATTGAATCAAACATTTTCCTCTTGGAATTTCTGTTTTTCTTCTTTTTCTTCTTCTCTAACTTCCCTTGAAACTGTGTTTGCACATATCGACAATTGAGTCAATAGAGGGAGGGATGATTCAATAGGTAAACGTGCAATTCTTTCAATCTCCTCATCATCATAAAAATCTTCAAAACCCGACATAGCTAACAAGAGTTTTATTTCCTGAATTCTATGATGAATTTTTTCATCCATACTTTTATTTCATTATCTTGTTATTTATTATAATGACTGTGGTAAGCCAGTAGGCTGAGCTAAACTAATCTTCCCATGACATCCCTTGAGCCTTCAATCCCTAATCCTTTATACTAGCCGAATTAGGATAACCCGATAAACATGGATGATTTTGATGACAATGGAAGTCAATTCTTTTTTAGATTCCGGTTTGAAGTTACAACGATATCTTGTAGGAAAATCCTATTTCTATAATGCCCAAAATAATTACTATTCCAATATAGAATTTTTTAAATTTGATCTAATCTATTTCAATCAACGCGAACAAGTTTGTAATGAAACATTTGATAAAATAAATTTCACATTGCTAGAAAATAATCAGTCCCCAACTTGTTAATCCCCTTTTTAGAAAATAAAATAGTTCTGAAAAATATACCTGATTATATTTAAGAAAAAAAATAGCGGCTGAATATTAGTAAAACATGACATAACATGATTCGGATATTTCTTACCTAACTCTTAAAAGAAATAATCCTATCATTAAATCTAATGGAAGAGTCAAATGGAAAAGATAGCTGTAATTATAGTAGTATTTAGTCTATTGATATATTCAATTTATTTTAATCAAATTGCACTAGCGCAAGAACTTGAATTAAAAAGTGTAGGAAAAGGCACCGTTTCTTGTGATGGCGGCGAAGAAATCAAGGGTGTTAGGATAAACTTTTTTGTGTCCTATGATAAAGGAACGTCATTTGCGGAATGGAATATTGATCATCAGAAATTAGGATCTGCGGGAGGAATCATTACTAAAGTAAAGACGTCACCAGATAGTTTTGATTTGAAAGGAGTTGAAGCTTTTGATAATATTTGCAATAACGAAACACCTTCTGACATTAACCTTTCAGGAAACTGTGGAGCAGGAACGGTAACACTAGTATCCGATAACGGAAACAAGGGTACCTTTACATCCAATGTTAAATGCGGTTGAAGATTATTAAAACTATAGGAGCGGTATGGTAATATTTCCCAAACAAGGTGAATTAGAAATCAACAGATTAATAATGATTTAAAAAGATTATAAATAGAAGATTATAACAACGATTGAGCTTGAATCTCACTTTTTTAAAAAAATGGCTTCCTATCGCTGCCATTTCTGCATTGATTCCAATCATCATTAGTCTCATATTAGGTACTCCTATATTACAAGCACTCGTGGCTTCTGGCCTCACCGTCCTGCTTGTAGTAAGTGGTCTTCTCTTTAGATCTCATGGACGTGAAAGAAATCATGGAGTTTCAAATCCATAAAATAAAACGTGTATAAAAAAATAATTTCTACTATTCAAACCAGTTTGGTAATTGCAGGTGTCCTATCAATTACATTTTCGTCCAAAATACTTAGCATCAAATTGTAATACTGTAGAAATGATCTACCTTTTTCTGTTGCCCGATAGGTCAATACACCATCATCCAGATTCTGAATAATTAATTCCTTTTCTAAAAGTTCGTACAGGTATCTATTGATTTGCTCATAACTTAAATTTCCCTTGTACATTATGTGCGTTTTTCTTATACCTGCTTTACATAAATCTACAATGTCTGCCATAATCTGGATCTTTCCCCTATTATTTTCATTTTTACACATCGTTTTGCTCATTTCGTTGTTATGAAAGACAGTTAAGTAATTAAGGAGAACCATGAAATCCCATAGTGGAACGATCGTTCCATCTCATTTAAAACTGGGATTGGACATCTACCGTTACGGGCATAATTTGCTATTATAATTAGACCTAGAGTTTCGCACTACGCTGCAGTAAACAAACCTATAGAATAATAACCATAATTTTTTACCACTTCCATTTATGAAGAAACGATTCATAACTGAGATAATTAGGGTAAATGCCAGGAAGCCGAGCTATGCTATAATTCGAAAAGCAGCAAATTTGATTCGTAAAGGTGAAGTTATCGCATTCCCAACAGAAACAGTATATGGATTAGGAGGAAACGCATTAGACCCGTCATCGGTATCAAAAATTTATAAAATCAAAGGCAGACCTTCCGATAATCCACTAATCGTCCACATAGCAGATATGAAGACTTTCAGCACATTGGTAAGTGAGATTCCTCCTGAAGCTAGCAGAATTATCAGCAAGTTTTGGCCCGGCCCGATAACCCTCGTCCTAAAGAAATCAAAGATTCTGCCTGAAATCACTACCGGGGGTTTAAACACAGTCGCTGTTCGTATGCCAAGAAATAATGTGGCTCTAGAATTAATTAAAGAATCTCGCTTTCCCATTGCAGCACCATCTGCAAACATTTCAGGAAAGCCAAGTCCTACAAATGCCAGTCATGTCAAAGATGATCTTAACGGAAAAATAAAATTGATTCTAGATGGTGGTAGTACTGAAATTGGAATTGAATCTACAGTAATTGATATGACACAACGCACTCCGGTAATCTTGAGACCCGGTGGAATTTCAAAGGAGTCGATTGAGGATGAAATAGGCAAAGTTCACTCTCATAAATCACTTCTTGGTTTGCATAGGAGCACGACTAATGTCAATAAATCACCTGGAATGAAATACAGGCATTACTCACCGAATGCCCAAGTAATACTAGTAGAGGGTACCGAATTCAACGCAAAGAACAAAATCATTGAATTGACTCAAAAATTAAAGAGTCAAGGCAAGAAAGTCTGTATAATGACCACTAGTAAATCATTGAAGGTAAATGCAGATAAGGTTCAATACATGGGAAAGACGTTAGAGGCGATTGCAAGAAATTTATTTGCAAATCTTAGAGAAGCCGACAAAAATAATACTGACATCATAATAGTCCAGGGAATTCAATATAATAAAGCAGGTTTTGCCATAATGAATAGACTAAAGAAAGCTGCTATTACAAGTATAAGAGTTTGACTTGATATTAATCCATGCATTGTTTGTCAGTTAACCCGGATATCAAATTCTTAATAAATGGATTTCTTCCAAGGTAGGATCCAATTTTCATAAAGTTACATTTATCCATAAACGGGATAATGGATATTGTCTTAACCTCCGTTAATCTTTCAATATATTTTGGGGTCAAAGATTCTACAATATTGGGATGCTTTGGCATCTGATTAAAAATTACTCCGATTATTGGGATCTTAGATTCTTTACATGCATTTATGGTCAATATGGTATGATTAATAGAACCCAGCTTGGGGCTGGACACAAGAATAATAGGCAGACCCATCTTCTTAATTAGATCTAGTAATGAAAATCTCGTTGTGATGGGAACCATAATTCCCCCAATTCCTTCTACTAGAGTAAAATCATATTTTTTTTTAAGATAATTAAATTTTTTAGTTACTGTTTTTAGATCTACACTTGTATTCAATATTTCAGCTGCCATTAAAGGTGAAGCAGGTATTGGGAAGAATACTGGATTTAGAATATGATCAGGATCTTTTATATTTGCAGCTTTGGCAAGTATAGCGGTATCTTGGGACTTGTGGTTCCTTGAATATGTCTTAGACGAAGTCGCTAATGGCTTCATGATACCCACTTTTATTTTATTTTTACGAAGCAACCAGGCTAACCCACATGCCACTGAAGTTTTTCCAATTTCAGTATCAGTACCTGTAATAAATACACCTTTTAATTCATCAAGGGATACAGAAGATGGATGTCTTTTCGTAAATAGACGTAAATATGGTATTATTTAGATTTTTTATGTCGACTCTTTTGACATTAAAAAGAATTCTGGAAAGATTATATTGTAATAGAAAGTATTCATTTTCGGGTTTTTGGCTTATACCATAGGTAAAATTAAAATCCAATTGGGGTCCACTGTTTCTTAAATTGGATACCAAAAATAAAATTCTACTTGCTGCTGTCACTCTTGTAATTTTTTCAATATTGTCTTGTAAATCTTATGCGACAGAACTGCAGGATAGTAATAAAACTTCGGTGAATAATCCCGATTTCTATCCTCAATATAAAAAAACTACTGTTTCAATAAATGGATTTAAAGTCCTGTTGGCCTTAGCATCTACAGATGAACAAAGGATCAAAGGACTATCAGGTTTGGAAAAGTTGAATGAGAATGAAGGAATGTTATTTTTGTTCGACCAACCATCAAAGCAAGGATTTTGGATGAATGAAATGAAATTTCCAATAGACATAATTTGGCTGGATTCAAACGGTAGAGTGATTCATACCGAAAGAAATTTGGAACCATGTAGAATATTCATGGCGTGTCATGTTTATACTCCCCAGGTGGACTCATTATATGTAATAGAACTTCGGTCGGGCTTTACTAACGATCATTCAATAAAGAATGGTACGATAATTAATCTTAATCTAACACAGAACAATTAATTTTTAATTAACGATCATTAAAATTGAGCAATATTTAATCTAAGATAATGGGAGAAAATGACATTGTCATAATTTTTGACAAGAATGAAGTCAAACCAAAAGAGGAACTCGATGGAATCATAAAAATCACTTATCCCGGCCGATTTGATAGCATTGTTATAAATTCACAAATAGAAAATACCAGTGACATTTTTACTTTCATAAAACTTAATGGCAAAAAAATCGCCTATTCATATGCAAGAATGCCTATACTAAAACAGGATATAAAAGATGTAAACGAAATTAAATTTACAGTAACCACCAAACATGTTCCTCAAACACTTTCAAACGTTAAATTCAGGGCTTCTATAATTCAAGAACATAAGGAAGTTGCAGATAATGTAGCCTTCCTTAGAATAGTACCCTGAGACAAAATACCAATGGTAACTGCAAGTATTTAGAATGATTAGATTGTGATATATCTTAAATCTAGATTGAAGTAAGGTAAAGTGTACTGCAATTTAATCATAAAAGGTTAGACGAAACTCTTTACAATAATTACCTTTCCTGTCATCCATGGATGAGGTTCACAATGATAAGCATACTCTCCATCTTTAGTAAATGTGAATTCATATGTTTTCTTTGGAAGTACTAAACCGATACTATCTATTGAATTAAATGGACCATTTATCTGATCGGTGAATTGGGTATCACTAGTAACAGAATGAGCAGTGACATCATCGTTAGTCCAAATAACCTTATTATTCACACCTAGTGTGCCCCTTATTTCCTTGGGCACAAAGTTTTTCTGCTGTGAGGGTTGTGATGAACCTTCTATAATAGATACTTTGGCTGTGTCTGGTGGATTCAGAATTTCCTTTGGTAATTGTGGTTTAGCATTTGCGTCTTTAATATAAATAAATTGATAGTAAGCCATACTGACGGTCACAACAATAATAAATGCAACGACACTGATTCCTGCGGCGTTATTGTTCATTTATCTTCTGGTTAATTAAATTGACGACTATATATAATATTAAGATTAATCATCGTTTGAATATGTGATAATATTGTATTCAATTAGTCGATATAATTTTTAATTTGAAATTTTGGAATTTTGAATTCGAGAAATGATTATTTTTTCTCATCCGAAACTACTTTATGTTCACTATGTGTTGGTCTGGTAGATTCTGTTTTATTTACAGATTGAACTGACTGTGATGAAGAGGTACTCCCCTTTGTAGAAGGCGCCATTGCTTTTTCTTTAGTTACAGAATCTTCAAGGACTTTGGAGCCGGCAGTAAGCTCACCTGCTGTGGGACCTGTTTTTGGTAGTGACGGAGGCTTTGCCTTCATAGGCATTGGTGGCACGGTTGGCTTTGGTGGTGGAGCTTTTTGCATGGATTTTCCATGTCTGTACACATGAAACATGCCTGCAAAAACAAGCATAATGATACCTACAATAAACAAAGAGTAGTTTTTCATTCCGGCAAGTACTGCGTAATATGCAGCGATATTAAGGTAAACTTGAAATGCCAAGAGAGCAATGAATATTGCGTATAACGATTTTTCAGACAAGTTTATTGAGCTTTTGCCTGAAGGTTTTTTGGGTTGAATCTTTGCATTTGCTTCTGCATTTCTTGCCAATTTTATCATCATATAAGTGAAACCGAATGACAATGGCACGAGTAGAATCATGACAAGATAAAGGAAAACGGGATCAATTACAAGTCTTTCGAGTAACGATTTGGTTCTATCTGGATCTATGTAGAAACCCCAGTAAGTAGTTACTATTATTTGAGCTATACTAGTAATGCCTATTGCAGTTACTAGTGGTCTATCTTTCCATGAAAATTTCTTGTATCTATCGATAAACGGTACTATAAGTAATACGAAAATAAACAAACCTGGCCAAGCTACACCCGTCGTAAATTTATCATATGCACTACGCAGGAAGGCGTACAGTCCGGTCAGGTACCACTCAGGTACAGTGATACCCGGTGGAACACTAGGATCGAATTTCAATCCCATATCTACGGGAAATACACCACCTGTTATCATTACTGCGCCTGTTATTGCCATTACCATTGGAACATCAAATACCAAGAATCTAGGAAAGTGTACAACCATTAGACCCAACATCGCTATAGGTAGGAAGAAGACATGAAAAGCATAAAACCTCAAAACAAAATCATGGAATCCCGATCCGAAGAAAGCATCTCTCATCTGTGGTCCCATTATAGGGATTGAATTGGTGAGCGAAGCTGCAATAGAAATAGCTAATTCTGCCCTTTCGCTGAAAATAATATCATATCCTGTAAAGGCCTCTAATATTGTGAGTACTCCTAATATAATTCCGGTAACCCAAAGTATTTCATTTCTAATCTTGTATCTCCCACTGAAATACTGGTAGTACATGTGGAGTAGTGCTACCATGACCATTGCGTTTGACGCGTGATAATGAATGTTTCTTAGATGAAATCCATATGGAATAACATCATTAATTGTTTTAACACTATTCCAAGCTCTATCTAAGATGGGCTCATAAAATAGCATTAGTAATGCTCCAGTGATACCTAAAATAATGAAAAGAACAAAGGTAAGCATTCCTAAAAATCCAAGCGGACTTACAAATCTACTTGGGAATGTAAATTTCAGTCCCATGAAGATAGTTCGCTCTACCCCAGTGTAAACCCACCTGAGGAAGCGAGTCAGACTATTTTCTTTATGTAAGGTAACGCCCATAACCTACTATCCCATTCCCATTAACGCTCCAATTCGGAGGTTTAATCCACATGTTACCATCGGTAGCAATCTCTAAATCTAACACAGGTAATACGTTATTAGGCGGGGCCTGCAGAGAAGCAGGACCTGCAAATGCTTTACCAGTAAGAGGATCATACATGCTTCCGTGGCATGGACATTCACCTCTTTTTCTTCCCTCTTGTGGCCAATATTTCCAGAGACACCAAAGATGTAGACATACCATGCTGTATAGTCTAAAGGCAGATACGTCATTCTTTTTACCGCCAAGTTCATCAGGCAATCTAATAAATTGCCATGTACGAAATGATTCCTTATTCAATGCTTGATCATTGGTTTTAGGATATATGACAGCCTCTGAGTGGTTAACCGGAAAACTATTGACATTAGCTTGAGAACCGTCCGGAAGTTCCACCTTTTGTCTTTCTTTTGATTGTCCAGTTGGATTTGGAAGAAATTTTCCCCAGTCAACAAAAGGCGCAAAAGTCAATACTGTACCTGCAGCAGCCATGAGTTTTATGAAATCACGTCTTGATACCTTACCTCCACTTTTCGGAGAAGGCTGCTGAGCCATACAAATCTACAGACTCAAAATATATCATATAAACTTTTATTCACTAAACATATTTCGCCTTATCAGAAGTCAAATAATTTTCCTAAATTTCTATTATGAATTTATAGCAAATCGATCTTTAATTATTTGGCTCATTAGATTACATGGTATCTAATTTTTTCAATTTCGTGTTAAACCTTTCTCTGAATTCTGGAACGTTAATAATTGTTCTTTCGTGGATTCCTTCACCTATTTTTTCGATTTTATCCACCGCATCTACTTCAAAAGTAACCCTTCGGTTATTGACATTGACTACTTTAGCTTTTAATTTAATTTCTGCTCCAACGGGAGTTGCTTTTAAGTGCTTGATATTAACCAGAGTTCCTACCGAATCCCATTCCTCATCTTGCAAAAATTCTTCCTTTAACAACAACCTACACGTTTCTTCCATTTCCGAAATCATAGAAGGGGTTGAAAAAACGTTCTCGCCTTCCCACAAAAAACTTGTACTCTGGCCTTCATTTACTCTAATTTTCCTTTCCTTCGCAGCACCATTTACTATTTTCTTAACCATGATGAGAGACCTGTTTTTTAGTAATTATAATAAAAAGAAAAAGGTCTGGGGATACTACTTTCTGTGTCGTACAGCAGATACTATTGCATATACTAAACCTACTGACAATCCAAATGCCAAGGGTATCCATACTCCGAAGCTTTCACCAGAGACGTAGACTTGTTGAACTATGCTTTCGAACATTATTAACTGTGGTATAAAGTATTAGTATATTAGATTTTCTCCAACAATTAGGAACAAGTAAGATTCTCTTAAAGACTAAAGCTAGAATTTCTTGTTATTTCTTATTATCAGAAAGGAGCTGAATAATAGATTCTTCGTTGCCCTTAAATTACCCGTTAGGGACTATTTGACAATATGAAAATGCAGAAAGAGTTGAAAAAATTCTGCCCAAAGTGTAAGAAACATACAGTTCAATCAGTGGCCATATACAAGAAAGGGAAAGATAGAAAAACAGCTCTAGGGGCAAGACGACATGCAGAGGACAAAAAGGGATATGGTGGACAAAAATTTCCAGAGCTAAAGAGAACTGCTAAAACTACAAAGAAAATTACCCTTAGATATACTTGTAAAAGTTGTCAGCGTAAAACAATGAAGGAAGGTATGCGAATGCGCAAGCTGGAAATTGAGCCTTAATTTGTGACGTGCAATGAGAAAAGAAAATATTTTGATTCCAAAACCAAGAAGCAACTTTTTATCCGTACGATGCACAAGTTGTCAGGAAAAGCAAGTTATTTTTTCCCATGCAACGAGTGACATTAATTGCAAGTCATGTGGAAATCCGATAGCGAAAAAAACTGGCGGAAAATCGGCGATCCTTGGAGAAATCATTAGTATCCTTGACTAAATTTTTTAGAACTTATTAAAAAGTAATCTTTTTTTGTATTTATGTTAAAGGCCAGTCTTTCATTATTTAATGTTATGTACTGTTCTTTGATTACCTGTCCCTTTTGTATTTTGGACGAATCAAAAATTGTTATTCCTGAGTGAAAGTACTCTTTGTTTCCTAATTTTATTGAGATGGTAGGATTCAGGCCCAATTTTGTTATGAATTCCTTTTCCATTACTATCGAGATACACTGCTTGTCACCCTCCCAAGTAGAAATTATTTTCTTAATCAATTCCGGAGTAATTAATGGCATATCTGAAGGCAAGACAAAAACAGTTGAAGGTTTCAATTTTTCTAAAACAAATATTAGATCAGTTGAGTAGTCAATACCACTTGTCTTTATAATCTCAAGAAATCCACTAAATGAATATCGATGATTTTTTAGAAAATTCAGGGTAAATTTACTATTGCAACTTGCAGCTGCATATATTCTATCAAATTTTTTAGAATCTTTTAAAGATACTAGAATGTGCTCAATTAATGGTTCATTATTAAGTCTGAGCATAGCTTTGTCCGAACAGAAATCTTTAATTCTTTCACCTTTACCACCACACATGATCAGCGCTAACATATCTTGCGTCATTTTCAGATTGTCAATGTGGATAATATCAGTAATGATGATAAACGGCAAATTTCATTTGAAGCCCCGAAAGTATCACCACTTACTCCTCCAAAATTCTTGTAAGATACAACATAAATGATAAGACCTATAACTATTACAATCCCTAAAGTTAGTAAACCCATCATACCTTCTATAACGAATACTAATAATACAGCAATAACAGCAGATATAATTATTTTGTTTACTTTTTTCATCTCAATGGTGAATGAGGAACTAAAACCAGACCAAGCAGAATGTCCGACAGATGCCTGCATTACCATGACATATTTTGCTATTATCTCGGAAACAATAATGGAGTAGAATAATCTAAGTGAGGATTCAAAATTTAGTAATGCAATAAATAGACCTATGAAATTAATAATTAATGCAGTAGCTCCTGCGGCTCCTACTATTGGATCAGACATTGCTTTTCGCTTAGATTCCCTATCCCCCTTTATCATTAGCCCATCGGCAAAATCGGCTAATCCATCTATGTGATGAACACCAGTAATTAGAACAAATGTTACCAATACTACTAAACTCGTGACGTATTGCGGAAGGTATGTAGAGGACAACAGTGCTACGAAACCTACAATTATCCCGATTATCGCTCCACAAAGTGGAAAAAAATGCATGTTCTTTGCAATGATATCTAGATCAAAATTATACTCCTTTGGCATTGGAATGATTGTCAAAAAAGAGAGAACAGAGATAAATGACTTAAATACCATACAGAATGTCCCACCATCCCAGAAATGACAATAACAAGACCATGGGTAATGATACGATAACAAAAAACAAGATGACTGATAATTTTACCATGTTAAGGGCATTTTTACATTTTTCAATAGATAGGGGCTCGATATTTATACCCAATTCATAATACCCAACTTTTTCTAACCTCACTCTGAGGGCCCCTGCCAACGCAGACATTGGATATCCACCATTAATACTAGGTGTATTATTGTGATCCTTCCGCATAATCAATATTGAATTTTTCCAATCTGCACCGACAATCTTTGAAGAAATTACTAGCAATAACGCACATAATCGTGCCGGAACATAGTTTGAAATAGTATCTAGCTTTGCTGCCATCCACCCTATATCATAATGATACTTATCAGTATAACCTATCATTGAATCAAGCGTATTGATAATTCGATAAGCAATTGCGCCTGGAGGACCAAATAGTGAGTAGTAGAATAATACGGATCCTATTCCATCTACCAGACTTTCTCCAATCGATTCTATTGTAGCAGATATTATATGTTCTCTATCAAGAGTATCAGTCTTTCTTCCTACAATAAATGAAAGGTTCTTTCTTGCATCAATCAGATTTTTTTCTTCCAGCGCATAAATTACCGCACTTATATGTTTCTCTAAAGTAAGGATTGCCATTGTGAATTTTAGTACTAAGAGTGAGAATATAAACAATGCAACTATTCCAAATAATTTGTAGAGGGTAATTGAAAAGTAATATGATACCACAGAAATCCCGAACGTCAAAATCAGGGCAAAAATTATACCCTTTAGTTTTTCCTCTTTAGGACTCGATTTGTACTTTAATTTTGGTATAAAGTAGCTTACAAGTTTTCCAAACCATGAGACAGGATGAATCCTGTTTGGAGGATCGACAAGTAAGAAAGAAAGCGCAATGCCACCAGCAAGCGTTAATAA
>JAATVL010000136.1 GCA_014523525.1 Nitrososphaerales archaeon TH703
GATCGCTTTTGGAACTATCTGGGGAGTATCAAACATTTCATCCAAAATTTTCAATCATAAATGCTTATCGTCTACAATGCCAAAGAACAGGTATCGCATTTAAAAAGAATGTCCAGATTGATAATTTGGCCACGTCGTTAGAAAGATTACACGAATCTGCAAGAACTAAATAAGGCAATTAGAATCCATAATTTGTCGAATGTCAACCATTCCAGAAAACAAGGTCGTCTATTTTGGAGTTATTAATATTAATGAAGATAATAGGACAATAGGGGCTGTTGATATCTGGAGGAATGTTATAAATAAGAAATTATTTTGTGAAGAGAAAAGATTAGGTATTTTAGAAATAGTTGACTATATCGGTATGCCCACAATTCCAGAGGATCAAGAATGGGCCGTAGCCATAAATAGAAATAGGATGGGTAAGGAGAGATGGAAATTAATAAAAATAATAAAAGATGGAAGATTTTCGTTCATAGATACTGATGACGAAACAACGGTTAGTGTTAATGTCTTAAATTACAAGATAGTAGACGACAAATGGTGGAGTTTTCTTGTTTCCAAGAATGTAAACAGAAGTATTGAAATTACAAATGAGGCAAGTCCAAAGTGATTCGTGACTCTCATCCTTCTGATGAACCGGAAGTATATGTAGAAAAAGCTGAGGGTGGAGAGTATGCAAGCAAATTAAGAGGGTACTTTATCGTTAAAGATACCAAATTAAAGTTCAAGGCTATTGCTTTTGGAAGGATAGGAGGTCATAATATTAGTCTAAATTTGACAAAAAAGACTCTGTCCAAATTGGAGGAATTCGGTTATGATACTGAAAATTTTCAACTAATACTGCAACGTAAACTTGTTGAAGGAGAAGTAAATCTCATAGATCCCGCAACTAAAAATCAAATCAAACCATAGCATCCTGTAACGCTTCCTTGCATTTGCATTTATTTCTAGTCCCAGGAATGGAAGGTATGAATTTTGCAAGCAATTCTTTAATTTTACTGGCATTTTTAGTGAGAACCTCGAGAATTTCTTTAGATGAAACTGGATTTTCATACCAAACATCATAATCTGTAACCGTTGCAATCGACACGTAACATATTTCCATCTCTCTTGCAAGTATGCACTCAGGGATGAGGGTCATTCCAATGATATCGCCATGTAAAATATCTTTAAAATATTTTGATTCAGCTCTGGTTGAAAAACGAGGCCCCTCTATACAAATATAGGTAGATCTATCATGCACATTGTAATTTAGTTTTTTACCTACTTTTACAAAAATATCTCTCAATTCATTACAAAAAGGATCTGCACATGATATATGACATACGTTCCCTTCATCATAAAATGTATAGTCTCTTCGTTTAGTAAAGTCTATAAATTGATCCGGTAGTATAATATCCCCAGGTTTATAGTTATCTTGTAGACTCCCCACCGCTGACGGTGCTATGATCCTTGATACGCCTAGTGAATGGAGAGCCCAAATGTTTGCTCTACTGTTAACCTTATGTGGAGGAATAGTATGTCCCTTACCATGGCGAGGAATGAAGGCAATTGATCTGCCATTATATTCTCCAAGAGTTATTAGATCAGAAGTGCTACCATACGGGGTAAAGATCTTGATTGATTTTGCATTATCCAGTAATTCGGCATTATAAATCCCAGTACCACCTATAATACCAATATCAGAATGATAATTCTTCATATTTCAGTAATACTCCAAAATGCAATTGACATTGTATCCATGATTTCTCAGTTTATTCATACCTTCCAAATAATTCAAACAAATGATAAATACGAATCCAATGACTGCCCCACCCAATTTTTCGACGAGTGAAGCAGAAGCAATCGCAGTACCTCCCGTTGCAAGTAAGTCATCTACAATCAAAATTTTCTCTCCATCTAAAATTGCGTCATTCTGAATTTCCATATTTCTTGTACCATATTCGATATTATAGGATTGTTTAATTGTAGGACCCGGTAGTTTTCCTTCTTTTCTTATCAGAATTAATCCTTTATTCAAGCTCTTTGCAAGAAGGGATCCAATTATAAATCCGCGTGATTCAATTGCTGCAATTTTATTCATTTGAACATTCGTACACATTTTGTATAATTTTTCATCAAGGTAGTTCAATGAATCTGGGGTACTCAGAAGTGGATTTATGTCTTTGAACGAAATTCCCTTTGTAGGAAAATCTTTCCAACTTCTAACTAGATCTTTGAACTGTGCATCATTCATTATTGATTGTTTTTCATATCCTATCCTACTACATATTTAACGTTACGATAAAATAAGACCTTTACAGTAAAAAATTGAAATCAACTAATTGAGTCCGTCAATAAATACAGAGGTAGTAAAAATTAATTTGTATTTACTCCGAATATTCTATCAAAATATTCAGATTGTTCATTGACTACTTGCGCAGATTCGCCTTCGTCAACCCCTGCGAGATCTTTGGCTAATTTTTTCTTGTATCCTAATTGCATCTGTCTTGCAATTTGAATCCTTTGTGCCTGAGGCGATCCTGCTCCATGCATTGATTCTGTAAGATATCCAACAGCATTTCGTCCAAGAGTCATATTTTCAATTAGTCGTAAAATTCGCATTCTATTTTCTGTCGAAACCCCTTTCCTACCCTTCAAGTATTTTTCAAGAAGTGGTCCTGTATCAGGACTACGAAAGTCCTTTTCAGAAGGCATAGTAACCATTAGGCCTCCAGCTATATCTTGGGCAAGCCTGCCGATTTCGTATGGAAATCTCGTTACATTGTGTTTACAGACATTTGCCAACATGTCATCATTTTGATAATTTCCTGATAAGGTTTTATGAGCCTGGTATGATGATGCTATACCAGCACCAAAGATAGTTTCGTTCAAGTGTGTCATCTCAACTAGTTTATCTTTAATATGTGACGCATTGGAAATTCCGTTATAATCAGCGATTGAGGCAGCAGCCCCTATTAGTACATCGCCTAATCCGGTTTTGCAAACATAGCTACGTCTATGATAACATGTGAACCTCTCAACCAACATGGAAGCAAATTCGTATTCCCCGTCCATGAAGATTAATTCATTTGGAATGAACGCATTATCAAAAATTATCATTGCCTCTTGCCCAGAAAACTTAGAATTTCCGGCGTCCAAGTCGCCGTTTTCCATACTACGAGTATCACAGGACTGTCTTCCGTAGATGTAAGTAATTCCTTGTGCATCTGCAGGTATTGCACCTACAATTGAATAGTGTTTATCCTCATCCCTTAATCTCATGGTAGGCATCACTAGAATCCAGTGTGAATTTATGCATCCAGTTTGATGTGCCTTTGCACCGGATATGTAAATACCATTTTGGTCTCTCTTTGAAACATGAACAAATAGATCTGGATCTTCTTGTTGGGAAGGACTCAAACTTCTATCGCCTTTGACGTCTGTCATCGCGCCCCCAATTACAAGGTTGTCATCTTGCATTTTCTTTACGAATTTTCTAAAACGTTCATGATATGGAGTACCGAATTTTTTATCAATTTCAAATGTTGTGGAATACAAAGAATTCAGTGCATCCATTCCTACACATCTTTGAAAACAGGTCCCTGTAAGTTGCCCTAGCCTTCTCTGCATTCTGTTTTGATTAACTAAATCTTCAGCATTTTCTACAATATGTAAAAACCTGTTTACTTCATTACCTGTAAGTGAAGATTGCGTTGATGCTAATTCAGGATCCCTTGTAGCAAGGTCATATGTCTCAGCTACAGCATTAATTGAAGGCCTTATCAAAGGATGGTCAACCGGCTCCTTTACCAATTCACCAAAAAGGTAAACTTTCATTTTGCGCCCTTTCAAGCTCTGAATATACTCTTCTCCTGTCCTAATTGGCATGGTATAATTAGAATGCACTTTGATAATATTTATATATTTTTAAAGAATCAGGATGATTCTAAAATCAAAAAACGTCCTACTTCTTGGCACCTAATGTCCTGTTTTTGAGCCTCATGTGTTTTCCGTGGCATTTTCTGCACCTTGAAGCAAGTATGGGATTTTTCCCGCCACAATCAAAACATATTTTATAAAATAACCTTCTTTGTTGTGCAATATGTTTCTTATTGGTATCAGTTATTGGCATTTAGATATGTTTTTTTTATCCTAAATTTTTGTTTTTCGAATTTTTACATTAAATTCGCAATAAACTCAATACTGGAAATTATACCAACCCTAAAAATAATGTATTATGATTGACTTGAGCCGTTATCTGATTCATAACATCAACTCAATCAAATAGACTCATTGGTATACTATTTTTAGATTAGCGTCTGCAAATTGAAAGTGGATTTGATTTAGGGATTTATAATGAAAACCTTATTTGGAATGACCTCCCTAATAATAATATGTCTTCAGAGCAGTCAAGTAAAACTGAAGGAATAAACAAATGGAAATGTGAAATCTGTGGAAAATCGTTTGATAATGTCGATATGTTAAATTACCACAATCTTCTTGAACACAGCGAACACAAAAGACCCCCTATTGGAATTGGATAGAATTACGTATTCATTTCAAAATAGTTATACAATCTCTTCTACCACTAGGGTTATTCTAATTTAGGGCGAGACATATTAAATATGGGAACGTTTGGGCAGAATGATTCGTAGTATATTATTACATACTATTTTACCAAAGATAGAACTGTTCGAAACGGTTCGGATTCTCCTAAAGGTAGGCAATTTTTATAATTGGTAAAGGTACTATATCATTAATGTTCGGCAAAGCTAAATGTAAAATATGTGGACAGAATGTTAGATTTGCACTCAGACATCTGAAACAAAAGCATCCCGAGACTTTGAATGATCGAGATATTGTGAAATTAAGAATGGATAATGTTATGAGAAAATATTTTACGTAGAATTAAATGAAATTGTATGAAATTTATGAATTTATCAAAAGAACTAGCATTGTTTGGAGACGAAACATAGAGTAGATAATGGGATATAAATTCCAATAAACCTTCAAAACTAGAAATTGAACTGAGAGAGCAAGTTAGTCCTACTATATGAAAATAGAAAGTGCCTTAAGAGATCAATATAGGAAGATGGCAAAAGACCAAGGATATCGTAGTAGGTCTTCATATAAACTATTAGAACTTGACAAGAAATATAACATATTGAAACAAAATGATACCATTTTAGATATTGGCTGCGCTCCAGGAGGATGGTTGCAAGTGTCAAAGAAATACTCTGGTCCAAACGGAAAAGTATTTGGTATAGACTTATATCCAATTAAACCGATTCCTGGCACTTCCGTAATTCAGGCTAACATAGAGGATCCAAATGTCGTACAAATTATCAAGCAAAGATTTTCACTTTCATTTGATGTAGTCTTGTCTGATTTATCTCCGAGTGTCAGTGGAATATGGCATTATGATCACGAGAGGCAAATATCCCTTACGTTAGTCGCATTGCAGATATCGAAACAACTTCTGAAACGTGGTGGTAATGCCGTATTCAAAATTTTTGATGGCAAATATTCAAGTAATGTTAAACAAGAGGCATCAAGACTATTTATGAAAGTAGCAACAAATAAGCCAAAGGCAAGCAGATTGAAAAGTAGCGAATTTTATCTTGTCTGTTCATCTTTTACTGGAAATGATTATACTACATGATAACTTTCAAAAATTGTATTTCTAGTTAAAGAATAAAATCATAATTAAAGCGATTCTCCGACACCAGGAGTATCCTTCTCAAGTTTAGCAATTTTCTTTGCTAGATTCTCCATAGTCCCGGGAATATGACATTTACACATACAATCCAAACATTCAAGGTGCTTATTACTTTTGCAATCACCTGAAATGGAAGTAGTGCTCATTAATATTGAGGATACGATAATGCATATTATAGTCTTTTCTTAAAATTCTCAAAGAATCCATCCTATTTTTTATTTTTTAGATAAAATCAACTACTTAATACTTTAGAAAGATTTTATTTAATGAATAATATGTAACTTCCTACCTTATTGCTTAAATTTGATGTTTTATATTTCAAATTGGCTAATGAAAAACTATGATCTAAGATCAATTTGGATTTGCAAGGAATGTGGATCTACGTTTTCATTTCGTTCCGATGTTGAAGAACACATTGGAAAATTAGGACATAACAACATAAATGAGTATGACATGATGTCCGGAAAACTGTTAGATGAGGAATAATCTCAAACTTACGATTCTCAAAATCGATTACTTTACACTAATTAATACTTAATATAAAGAAAAAATTGAGTAGATTCCAAGCCGGGGTCGCCTAGCCTGGTAGGGCGCAAGCCTGGAACCAAATATGAACCGAAAGCTTGTGACCTGTGAAGGTCTCGAGGGTTCAAATCCCTCTCCCGGCGTATTTTTTGATCCACCTTCATGAAATTAGTCAAAAATCCGATTTGAGGAGTATTATGGCTAGAGAGTTACGTTCCCATACTTACAGTCAGTATCTAGCCAAAAAAAAGTACTGCTTAAATTAGTGGACATTCTACTAGTTGTAGATAAGAGATGTATTATAAGATTATCAACGGTAAAAAAATATTTGTTGCTTTAATTGCGGTGTTATTGGGTGCACTATCTCCATCAGTTGTTTCTAGTGCATTGGCAGATAATATAGTAGGAAGTGATGATGACGACGTTCTCCCAGGAACTAGTGATGATGATAGCATCTGGGGATTGGACGGTGACGATATAATGTGGGGAAAATCAGGGGAAGATAATCTGTATGGACATGATGGAGAAGACAATATTATTGGAAATTCTGGTGATGATTTCATATTAGCAGGAGATAATGAAGACATAGTTGAAGGCAATGGTGGTGAAGACACCATTTATGGTGGAAGGAGTACTGATGTGATTCAGGGTAATAGTGGCGATGATGATATAACAGGAGGAAAGGGAAATGATATAATAGAAGGAAACAGAGGCAACGACTTTATTTATGGAAGTCGAGGAGATGATTGGATAGCAGGAAACAGAGGAAATGATTGGTTATATGGAGAAAAGGGTGACGACAAACTAAAAGGTTATGCAGGTAAGGATAACCTAGCTGGAGGAAGTGGAGATGATAGACTATCAGGAGGAAAGGGAAATGATAAACTCGATGGTGGAAAAGATGATGACGTACTCAGAGGGGGTTCAGGAGCTGATAAATTTGACTGTGGAAGTGGGGATGACATTATCTTAGACTATCATCCGTCACAAGGTGACACCAAGAAATCTAATTGTGAAGATTTCTAAATATTTTTTACTAATCGCAAAATTTTATTTTTATACATCGATATAACTATTTCCTTGTTAATATGCTATTTTTTAATCCTACGTGTGTAGATACGTTCTAGTCAATTGCTATATTTTCCAAATCCATAAAGCTTATTAGCATTGTTTAAATTATCGTTAAGATGTTAAATGAATGTCTTGAAATGAAACTCCTAAAATACAGTTTTGTAGGTTTATTGTTACTGGCATCAGCGTTATTTATCGTAATCCCAACACAAAATCAAGGAATCTTTGGTCAAAATGCTAATACAACAAATACAACTGAATCAGAAAATCCAGCATTTGATGGGCAGAATCCAGGTTTTGTACCGCAAACTGAAGATGGAACAGCTCCACCACCTCCACCGTCAGATGCAACTAAAGTAGAAGATTTGCCAAAAGAAACTTTAGTTAAAGATCCTGATAGTGATCCACTTTCCATTACCAATAGAACAGAAATATTAGAGGTGCTTCCTGCAAACTCAACAAAGATTATAAAATTTGTAGATGAAGATTTAAAAAATACTACAGGTGTTGGTCTTGCTCCAGCTGATGTACTGGAAAAATTAACATCTGAATCAAATGACAACAAGTCAATTCTCCAGCTCGCAAATCCCGATGAAATTAAACAAATTAAAATAATTGCAATAACCAATGCTACAGGTGGAGAAGAGGAAGAAGATGAACCGACTGCAAATGCAACTACAGAAGAAACTGAAGGAGGAGAAGAGACTAATGCAACAACTGTAACCGGAGAAGAAGAGCCTTTTGGTATAGTTGAAACTAACATGACAAATGCTACTGGAGGAGAAGAACAAGCTCAAGCAGGACAAGAAGAGACTAATGTGACAAATGCTACTGGAGGAGAAGAACAAGCTCAAGCAGGACAAGAAGAGACTAATGTGACAAATGCTACTGGAGGAGAAGAA
>JAATVL010000137.1 GCA_014523525.1 Nitrososphaerales archaeon TH703
ATGTTGTGGAGGTTTTTTCACATAACTCCTTACCTTGGAATATCAAAAGTAAGATATGACAAGCATCATATCTCCATAGATAGCGCAATTCAGCACCTAATTGACGACGATGGCGTTCATGAGGGCAAACTCGTTACTCGAAAGGATATAGTGTCAAACTTATACAGTAGAATTATGTGCAAGGTGATATTACCTGGTCCAAACGACACCTGGGACTATGGAGCAAATATTAAAATAGTTACAATTCATGGAACTGATTATCTCAAAACAGACTCAAACTCAATTCCCTGTGATAAGATCGGGAATCTACCAGAATTTTAGTGAGGATCATACTATGAAATAACGTTCATGTATCGAACAAATTCATAACATTGGATCAGAACTACAGATTTTTCTTAAGGTAGTCTCTGCAGCATTCATCCGAACAGAATTCTAAAACTCGCTTTACTGTACTTGTATATCGTACTCCGCTGAGCAAGTTGTTAATTCCTTTTCACATGTAGACATGAGATATACAAATGTTCGTTTCCATCGCTCGTTCTTTAATAAGTGCTATTAATGCTAATACTCAACAACTTATCGTAATTTAATACGATATACTTAATCCAAAGAGTAACTCTTCAACTAACTATAGAGTGGTATATACAAACAGGGAAATGATATATTGTACATCGTATCATACAAGGAATGAAGGGATTTTAATGGCAACACTTCACGTCTACAAAAGGAATTCGAAGTTTATAGACTTGTCCGACCTAGTTGAAGAACTTAGTAGTTTGGGACTAACTGATACTCTTCAAAAGTACTACAATGAACCAGTTGAAAAGCAAGCCAAGAGCATAGTAGCAGGACCTAGCTTTCTGCAATTCTTGAACAGATTATTTCAAATTCAAATTACAACTGGAGATATCATCAACTTAGAATCTGGAGATCATAGTAAATACTATATGCTATCTGCAACTGGAACATGGGATGAGATAATCAAATTACAATAATCTTTGTCAGTCGAACTGCATAAATTGTAACTATCAGCCGGTTAATTTTAAAATATATCTGCATTAATCACAGTCAAGATTGCAATCATATAAAATTAGTTCCTTTGTGCGATTGTAGATGATCATATGAGATGGGGCATCAGCATAGCTTTATACGGACGTATGCCTATCTCTTACCAATATGTATAGACCTTGCAATTCTTGCTCGAAAGACTTTGATGAACTAATTGAAGGCGTTCGATATCTAAGCACAACTATTGGACTTTTATTCTTCTGCTCGGATGTTTGCTGCAGAAACTACCTTACCAAAAAGCTCTAGTGCCAACTGAATGTAAAAGACTCGAATGGCATAATTGTAATTCATTTGGCAGATCTAATTTTTTTATCCACTTCAGTTTATTCATAATTTTCTAATATAATACGAACCTTCAAAAATGATATGTGCATTCTATCTATATAGTAGGACAATAAGCATCCAATATTACAAATGAGATACAGTAGAAACAGCAGTTATGGCGGTGGTAGGGGAAGGAGTTATGGTGGCGATGCTAGTAAGAATTTCAACAGAGGTAGTCCAACGACAAAACCCGTCGAGGTGGGTAAGGAATATGAGGTAGACATTACGGAAATTAGTAGAAAAGGCGATGGTATTGCTAGGGTTCAAGGCTTTATAGTATTTGTACAAAATGCAAAAGTCGGGACAAAGACGCGGATAAAGGTTACTGAAGTAGCAGACAGGTTTGCTAAGGCAACAATTGAGATTTAACCAATACAATTGTTCTAAATGTGATTACTACATAAAATTTATTCAGAATTCTAGACAATATGTTTATCCATACCCCATAAACATTTTAGGTTTATAGGTCATCTTCCAATTTGTTCAGTAGCCATTGAATGATTAGTGCATTTATACTTATTAATTATCATTACCATTATCACTATCGTTTAAAAAAGAATATCGAACATTGTTTACTAATTACTAGTATACATTTGAATATTAAGTCGAAATGATATAGTGATTTTTTGGCTTGTTAGCTATCCATCTAGTGAAGTACCAGTACGGCTAATGACGCTCGATGGATTACTTAGCTAACATCTCTACCAAGTTGTTTGTTTTGGAGCTCATTAGCTGATTAGTATTAGAAAACATAAATGGTATTTCATTGAATAAATTTATCGTCAATCCTTTCTTTGAATTTGTGTATTTACTGGTACTCACCTTCCATAGATCTTTGATAACATATTGAAAAATAATTACATCTCTAAGAAGAGATACCAAAATAATATTCATTTCACAAAGAACAAACCGGTTATGACAATAATCTAGATGCTTTGAAACTACTTGAAAGTTACAATATATAGGTAAATATTAGTGTCAAAGCTAAGTTTAATTTGAATCAAATTCAATTAGATATGTGGAAGACCTGGAAAAAGAATTGGGGCCTATAATCGAAAATTTTCAAAACCTACTCAAGGATGCCAAAGCAAAGAAGATTGATTCATTAAGAGAGGATGAAGATTTAAAAAAGGAATTCAGTAAATTGTCGAAGGATGTTATTGAACCTGTGATGAGAAAATTCGAGAGTTATCTGAAGAGTAAAGACGTGAACTCAAGTGTGAATGTTCGATCGGAAATTGTATCCGGAAAAAATCCTAGTATTGAATTCATTTTACATTTCAAATTGACACATGAATCCAGATATCCGAATATTAAATTCTCATCATCCGGCGAAAAAATATCAATTCAAGAAGACCGGTTGATAACTAAAGGTGAAGTCAGACAAGATATGATGCCAGAATACTATGATAAGGAACAAATAACGGAGGAATTTATCGAGGAAAGACTCATCAGATTAATTAAATCATGCTTTGATAAAAATTGGCAATCAATTTACTCTTAAAGGATTCTAATTTGACAATACAAACTGTAGTACCTTACATATTATTTAGTTTCCAAAGAATGAAAGAAAAATTATAAGTTATCTTTGACAGCCGTTTATTTGAAAATTCCATTTATTTAATCTAGTTTTAATTTATTTAAATTCTCAAGATCATAGATTTACTCTGAGTATTCAACTGATCGGGGGAGCCGAATAAAGTGCAAGGTTCAAATCCCACTGAATCCACATCGGGTCTCCACTTCATTCTGTGATGACTAATATCGATAGATCTATAGCCCGAAAAGTATTATACAAGTTCCTAGAACCCATATACGTGCAAGGTTCAAATCCCATTGGGACAATAATTTTCAAGTCTTTCTCTGAAACTCTGTCCTAATATTAGTTACAATAATTTATTCGTCATTACATGATTTGTCGCCACATGGCTACGTGAACTTTTGAATTGTCCTGATTGTTGCATACTAATATCAATTGAGTAAAATGTTATGTAGAATCACTGGATCTAAGCAGTTAATGGCAGACGATGATCTAAATACGGGGTGTTCCCACTGTTGGGGTCCTGTAGATTCGGAAACAAAAAATTGTAAAAGTTGTAACGGTCCACAGGAAACCTGCGAATGTAAAATCGTGCCACACTAAGACAAACATAAGCAACTTCTTTCACACTTGTATTGATGGTAAACAAAGAATATCTAGCAGTATTGGAAAAACATGATAAACTAATTTCATCATTAAGGACTGCTCAAGCAAATGAATGTACATTAGATAAAGAACAAACAAGTTATGATGATTTGTTAGATGCATTAAGGTCAAGCCTAAAAGGTTATCAAATAGAATAATAAAAAATAATGTAAATATCAAAACAGTACATTAGGTAATCAAAACCATAAAGATTAGTAGCACATTACGCATAAGTTCCCTGATGGCATCTATAAATGTAGGAAAAGATCCTTATCCATGTTTCTGCGGGGGAAGTAGAACTTACGAAATATGTGAGACGCCTAGAGATTACTTTTTCTTTAGGGTACCAGTACCCGAATTAGTGAAAAAATATCCAAGATACAAAACAATAGTTTGTGATTACTGTGGGAATGTACAAGTCCTCCTAATTAAGTCTGGACAAAGAATAAACGAGTTATTCTGATTCACTTGACGCTCTAAGGCTAAGTTTGAAAGGATATAATATTAAATAGAAAACAGAGAAATTAATCTTATTTTGATTCATTATATGATCTTTTGAATCTCGGCTTAACTCCACTTTTTCTTAATTTCTCTTTCATCTGTTTACCATGCTCTTCCACCTGTTGATAATATTCTTCATATAATTTCCTCATTTCCTCTACCGGTATTTTTGGGATTCTTTCTTTATGGAAGATTGTAACAAGTTTCCTTTTCTCGGGTATATAATAAAGTCGATCAGGACCTACCGTTCGACAGACAATACATATTTTATATGGCTCGTTTGGATTTTCATATACTTCTCTTCCACATATTGGACATTCTTTCATTTACTTATTTTCCACAGGTGCTAGAGGGATCTTATTATCCATTGCCCTAAGATTAAGTATGAAAGGATATAATATTAAATAGAAAATGTCTCCAGATAATAATAGCAACGACAAACGAGAACAATTGAAGTTGGATTCATTAAATAAAATATTTGGATGGATAGAAGACAAAGAAACCAAGGCCGTAATGATCAATAAATATTATAATAATAAAGAACATAGAGCGGCACTAAAAGCATTTTTAGATGACATGGTTAAAGCACTCGATAAAAGTACAGCAGAAACTAACAGCAAAGAAGAAATTAGAGGACAATTATCATATATCACATAACAAACAACTTAAAGTAAAATATGATTAAATGAATGAATGAGACCAAGTAAGAAACCTGTCATAATATTAGTTACAATAATTTATTCGTCAATACATGATTTGTCGCCACATGGCTACGTGAACTTTTGAATTGTCCTGATTGTTGCATACTAATATCAATTGAGTAAAATGTTATAAATAGAATCACTGGATTAATGGCAGACGATGATCTAAATATGGGGTGTTCCCTCTGTTGGGGTCCTGTAGATTCGGAAACAAAAAATTGTAAAAGTTGTAATGGTCCCCAGAAAAATTGCGACTGTAAAATAGTGCCACACTAAACCCAACATAAGCAA
>JAATVL010000138.1 GCA_014523525.1 Nitrososphaerales archaeon TH703
ATAATGCTTGTATCAAATTGTTTTGCATTATTTGGATCCGTTGGCCCTGTTCCGCTTGTAACTGTATGTGGTAAAGTGTCTTTGTTTGTCACTGTTATTTTGTCACCTTTCTTTACAGTAATAGTATCTGGATCAAAGCTAGGACTTCCTTGTACTGATGCTCCTGCAAGTATTGTCAATGGTTTTCCGACTGCACCAGCTGTAGCATTAGCGGTACCAGTGGATGGAGGACTAGTAGTAGCAGCAGGACCGCTAGGACCGGGTTTTCCAGTAGTTTCAATGTTTGCTTTCGCCCCGGCTTCTAAAGTGTTTCCTATACTAGTTTGAGTACCAGTCTCTGTTTCTGGAAGCCCTGGTTTCATTGTTGAAACTACTGGCGCATTATGAATCATTGTTTGCCAGTAAGGAACTATAATAGCACCTCCAACCGCAAGGGTTATTGCTACAATGAGGATGCCTTTGGCCATCCTCTGAGGACTAGTTCTAGTGATGGGGTTCTCGTCGGGTGTAGTCATAATATTCTTCTCCTACTTCGAAGGGATCTTTCACATCTGCTTCCTTACCACTTCCTGCAGATTTTATCAAATTAACCAACATGATGACATATGACAGTCCAGCTACCCACGCTCCTACCGTGGCAATTTGGTTCATTATGGTCCAGTAAGGTATTGTACCGTCATAATCAGCGATTCTTCTGGGCATACCATACAACCCTAACAAATGTTGTGTCATAAAGACAAAAATTACACCCACAAAGGCCAATACAAAGTGAATCTGAGCCGCCTTTTCATTATACATTCTTCCCGTAATTAATGGGAACAAATAGTAAATGAATCCTGTAAATGTCAGTGAGACGGTTCCCATCAGTATAAGGTGGAAGTGACCTACTACCCAGTAACTATCGTGAGTAATGAAATCTAGTGGCAGTGCCGTATTTACTACTCCACCAGCTCCAGAGGCAAAGAATAACATAATTCCACCAACGCCAAACAACATCGGCGCTCGAAACCTTATTCTGCCTCCCCACATTGTCGCAATCCAATTAAAGACATGCATAGATGAAGCCGGGACTGCAGCGAGTGTTCCCACCATAAATACAGTTTTCTCTGTAAAGCTCATACCGGTTGCAAACATGTGGTGCGCCCAGGATGCAAAGCTTATTAATGCAAGCAACACAAAAGCCGCAACTCCAGATTGATAGCTGAACAGGGGTTTTCTAGAGAACTTTGGTATTATCTCGTATAACATGCCTACAGCAGGTAGTAAGAATATGTACACCTCTGGATGGAATGTAAACCAGAACAGATGCTGATATGCAATTGGGTCCCCACCCATAGCAGGATTGAAGAAACCTGATATTCCAAGTCTATCCGTATAAAGCATAATTAATGATGCCGCGAATGTGGGAACTGCAACTAATGTCATGAATGAAATGCAAAGTATAGACCATGCAAAAAGAGATATCTTCATAATAGACAAATCTGGATGTCTGCACTTTAGTATAGTAACAATAAAGTTAATGGAACCAAGTATAGAGGATATTCCTAATATCTTTAGACCAAAGATCCACATCTCGGCAGCTGGTCCACCTGCTCTTATGATAGAGTATGGTGGATAAGCTGTCCATCCGGTATCGGAGAATCCAAGCCAGACAAGAGCAGCTCCTACAGGAATCATCCAAAAGGCAACAGCGTTTAATTTGGGCCATGCCATATCTTTGTACCTCACCATTATAGGAATAAGGTAATTTCCTGCACCTGCAGCAAATGGAATAGCCCATAGAAAGAGCATCGTTGTACCATGAACTGTAAAAAACCTGTTAAATGAAGTAGGATCCGAGAAAAGCTGTAAACCGGGAAGGAATAGTTCTGCACGCAGCGCAAGTGCTAGCGCTCCTCCAATCATAAGAGCTGTAATTGAGGTTATCATATACAGTAATCCAATATCAGTATGATGTGTGGAAAATAGAATCTCCCACATTGGACGTGGTTGTTTGACTTCTAGAACCATTCTTTCTTACTCCCTATACTACTTGAATTTACTTCAAGCATAATATGAATAAAAGTATTTTGGCCGTATTTATTAGAACTGGTAATAAAATTTCTCATGGCCATAAACTACTGTACTACAAGTTTTCCAGTCATGAATGGATGAACGGTGCAAAAGAATGGATATTGCCCTGGGTTAAGCTTGGTAGTTTCAATGTCTGCTGTTGCTCCGGCTTCTATAATGCTTGTATCAAATTGTTTTGCATTATTTGGATCCGTTGGTCCTGTTCCGCTTGTAACTGTATGTGGTAAAGTGTCTTTGTTTGTCACTGTTATTTTGTCACCTTTCTTTACAGTAATAGTATCTGGATCAAAATTCGGACTTCCTTGTACTGATGCTCCTGCAAGTATTGTCAACGGTTTTCCGGGTGGGCCAGCTGTTTGAACAGGAGCTTGTGCCGAAGTCGCATTTTGACCTTTAGCTGCTTCAGCGGTCTGTGAAAATGGTTCAACAAATAATTTTGCTTTCATAGTGGGATGTCCAAAACCACAGTACTCTCTACACTGAATACGATACTCACC
>JAATVL010000139.1 GCA_014523525.1 Nitrososphaerales archaeon TH703
AGAAAAAATCCAGATAATGCTACTATTATTTGCGATTATATCATTGTTGAACAAACAGAATTTAATATAAAAGATTCAACAAAAAAGGGTAAGATAAAGGCTCTCGTATATCTATCCAATCATTTACAAAATACCAAACCTTTTAAAGAAATGACAAAACAAGACATTTTAGGCCATCTCAATACATTTAGAAAACCATCAAATAATATGAGTAATAATTCTTCTAATAATTACAACGATAACAAATGGATCGGAATGTATGTAATTTTAGACTGATGATCTTTAACAAATTTTTTAAATGGCTTTATAATTTGGCTTTATAATTTTGATGAACCAATTTCAAGGAATAGAAAAACACCTGCTTGCATGACTGGAATAAAGAAAAAAACCTAGAGAAGTACAGAATAGGTACAATCCCTCTAATATATAGGATTCAAGAGAACATTATATTTTCTTAAAGCATTGCCCTTGTCAAGAGAGACAAGTGTTATCATGCAATATTATTTTATTAATAAATTTCGTTTCTAAACTTAAACTCTAGGATTTACTAAATGTGAACAATATTCAATCTAAATGACTAAAAAATACATTATTTATTCATAATATTCATGGCTATAATCAATTATATATTCATATTGAGAATCTGCATAATAGTTCGATTAAAACTTGACTTTTTTCTATAGTGATAATTATAAGTTATAGTCAATGTAATCAATATCATTATATTTTTCTAATAAAAATCCATTTTTACTAATGTTTTTATGTGACTCTAAATATTTTATACTACGGCAAAATTAAATTTTTACCTACTTTATGTACAATATCATGATGATACTAATGAACATCATGATATAGGAGAGATTGAATCCCCACTCCTTGCGTCTTATTCGTCGAATCATAAATTTGAAATTTAAGGCAAATAACTTAGTATTAGAAATAGAATATATTGTTATAGAAATTTCAATAAATTATGCTAAATGTTGTAACATTTATATATCCATCTAATGATAAAAATCTCGCAATCAATATTTGAATAGTATAGAATCGTTATTACACGAGATTGACTGTTTGAATATTAATGCCCAAAACACAAGTCTCATTCAACGCTAATTTAATTTGTTATTACACAATTGATTAGTTGAACTTAGTAGAATAATTGCTTCTGGTAGAGCTATAAAATCAACCATTTGCATGTATATCTTGTGTTGGATCTAGTTTTTGATTCTATTATATATTATTTAACAAAATTGATTTGTAATATTGGTTACTAGATCTGAATTATTAGATATTGCAATAATTTGATAAAGGTTCAACTCACCAAGGTTATAATTTTGTGTTAAATTAATACTTAATCCCGTTTAATTCATTATTGTTCTCAATTTTTTTATTATTAGCTAGTTGAGAAGTCCAAGGATTAGCACTCAACTGAGAAAATAGACTATCATTGATGAGCCTATTTTTTTCTAACACTGATAATTCAAATCCGGAAAATTTATTCATTCGTTTAATGGTTTGCTCATTATATTTACTTTTCATTAGAGGCTAAGGCTTTTATTATAAAATATAATATATTTTACCTTTATAAACAATTTTTAAATATTATAAGATGTACAAGATGTATTGAAATCACCTTTTACTGCCTTGTTGCGCAACTCATCATTCCTAACACATTTAGCCAACCTATTTTAGTCATATCATGTGAGAAATTGGAAGAAATACAATGAATCTCTTGTTAAACGTGGTGAGATATTACTTGATTTTGATGTTATCGATAACTGGGATTCTGAACTAGAGAAGATGAATGAAGGCAAAGAAGGTAGAAAATTCGTATATCCAGATTCATTTATCAAATTACTAGGATATATGAGAGCATACTTTCACTTACCGTATAGACAAACTGAAGGCGTAGTACGAGCACATGCTGCAAATACGTTACCATCAATTCCAGATTATAGCAGGATTTGTAGAAGAATAAACAGATTAAATATCAAGATTTCTGATAATGATAAGTCTAATTTATATGATGATAACTTTGTAATTGCAATTGATTCTACTGGTGTTAAAGTTACAAACAGAGGAGAATGGATTAGACATAAGTGGAATGTCAAGAGAGGCTATCTAAAGATACATGTTGCCGTAGATATCAAACGAAAGAGAATATTATCATTACAAGTAACCAGTGAACAAGTACATGATGGAAAAGTACTACCCAAATTAGTAGATGATATTACAATAAAGAATAACAAGATAATAGATATGACTATCGCAGATAGTGCCTATGATAGTAACAATAATTTTCAATTTCTATCATTCAAGGGAATTAATCCTGCAATAAAAGTCAGAAAGAATTCCAGATGCAGAAAGACCAATCATTACCAGAGAAACAAGACGGTGAAAATGCAGAAAAATAATTTACAGAATTGGAAGAATAGCGTTAGCTATGGTCAGCGATGGATTGCAGAAACTGTCTTCTCCTGTATGAAGAGAATGTTTGGAGAATATGTTACTGCTATCAGGTTTGAGAACATGATAAAAGAAATGATACTGAAAGCATCGTTATATAACTTGTTTCAGAGTCTAACTGTTACATAATTATCAATCTCAATAGGATAGATTTGATTATCTAGATGAGTTGCGCAACAAAGCAGAAAACTTAGTAAATTGGGATACAAGTGGAAAACTCTTTTCTGTTGGTATTTCGGTAAAATATTATGAAAATCATTAGTGCAACTACCGAAACTCCTGGTATGACTAAAGAGGAGATTGACAGATTTCTTAAAAGCAAACTGATGTTGCAGATGTCAACCATTGATGAACAAGGTGAACCTAACATACAACCTGTCTGGTTTTACTATGATAAAAATAGAGAAAAACTCTTGGTAACAACAGCTAAAATAGCCAAGAAAACACAAAATCTTCGGAATAAGCCAATTCTGTATTTTTCCATAGACGATGAAAATCCTCCGGTTAGAGGAGTTAAGGGTAAGGGCATTGCAACCATAATTGATGATCTAAAAACAGTCGTTCCACTAGGAGAAAAAATTAGTTTGAAATATCTTGGTACGCTAGATCATCCAATAG
>JAATVL010000140.1 GCA_014523525.1 Nitrososphaerales archaeon TH703
GAACTATAGGAATCCTATCAAAAAAATTGGATTGACTTTCATGAAGAGTCACTATAATTGGAATTGCTGCTTCAATATCTTTTCTCTTATCCAAAAATATCCGAGCTCTTCTCATCTGGTTTAAAGAAAATCTTGATACATTAAAATCATAAATTTTCATCCAATGCTTACAGTCAATTAATAATGCAATCTTGTGATAGAATCCAATTACGTCTATCTGAATTCTAGGTTTATTGAACAGGACATTTCTCTCGAAAGGGTATCCTGCAGATTTTATTAAAATGCATGTAAATAATTCAAAGTCATTCCACCGTAATTTCTTTGAGAGGTCCTCTGGATCGCACCCTTGTCTCATAACCAAAAGAATGGTATGCAGTTTGTCTTTTTCTGAAAAGAAAACAGAATCTTTTGATAAATGACCAATTCCTAACATTATTAAGTAATTTAATAACTCCTTTGCTGTTGTTCTACTCGTAATCTCACATAATTCTTGAAATTTATCGATACTTAGATTATTGGGCATTGTCACAAGTGATTTGACAAGTAATTCATCATTAATTGAAAATTGCAGCTTTTCACTCAATTCAGTAGCAAAAATAAAATCATTAGATCAAGATTTATTTATTTCTAGTCGCAATAATATACATGACTTTTGATCTATTGTGGTTAAGAAGTCATGATAAATTTTTACTAAAACTCACAATAGTAGGTATATTGTTACTAAGTATAATACACATTTATCTATCAATATCAGTAATTGACTTCAATTCGAAGATTTTTGGGTTTTTACACTTAATCACAATTCTAATATTAATACTTGTTTTCCTTTCGATTTTAATCAAAGGTATCGTCCCAATAGCAATTTCATGTCTAGGGATAGTCTTACTTTATGGCAGTATTGTCATACCTTCTGTTGCCACTGATTCCCTGGGTCCTTTTTACTACAAAGCGTCGACTGGTAACTTGAATATTGAATCGATAAACCGTGGATCACATGGTTTTTTTCTCCTTGGTATAGCCATGGTTGCTTTTGGCATAATAATAGCATATAAGCCACATATCCTGTACACACGAAATAGACCGTTACCTGCTCAAGACATTTGGGCTAAGTATCCAAAGTGGGATGAAAGATTGCAGTTTTCTGGCACGACGGAATCCCTGATTAGATTGCCAAATCTTTTGAGCGATACAGAAAAGTATCTGGTGTGGAGGTATGAGTTCATACTCGTAATTATCTATGGCACTGTTTATCAAGTTCATACCGATTCATTCGTCCCTGAGAGCTCAAAAATATTGAGGGAATCAAAATCGCACAAGATTATTGGCTTGTCAAAGTATGGATATTTTATCTAACCAGAGCAATTCCGAATATCTGACTAATACTATTCCAGTCCTGTCGTTGTTATGTCCTGCTTGCCTGTTCACAAATTTGATGGAATTTCTATCTTGGCAAATTAGATGTAAGAAAAATCCAAATTTGAGTAAGAAAAACTTTGAAGATCACAGAACCTTTAATTAAAGGTAAATGGAGGATTTTTTAGGAATACCGAGTTGGCCGAACTTAGAAAAGATTACACACTTGAAAAATTTGTAGTTCTTCCCCCTGATTCATATAAAGTAAAAAATGATACTAAAGAATGTCCCTATTGCCCTGGAAATGAAAATATGACTCCGCCTTCAGTACTGTCGCTAGTAGTAAAAGAGGGAATGCTCCAAAGATTGTCTGATAACGAAGACAACATCATCGAAAACTGGGATGTAAGAGTTTTTCCAAATTCAAATCCTGTTGTAACATCTGTGAACGAAAATAATTACAGAGACAAACCTCTCTATAGTGAACCAGCGTACGGCTACCACTTTATTGTTGTTGCAACACCGGATCATGAAGAAAACCTGCCAGAACTATCTATTGAAAAATGGTCCAATGTTTTATTAGTCTTACAGAATTATCTAAGTCATCTCTACACAAAGAAAAGTGTAACTTATGTTTCCATATTCGTAAATAGCGGGATCCTATCAGGAAGTGATATTGATCACGCTCATTTTCATCTCATGACATTTTCTACCATACCACCTACTATTGAATCAGAAGCAGAGGCATCAAATAGATACCTTAATGAAAATGGAAATTGTCCTGCCTGTAACATAATTTCTACAGAGACTGGAGGCCCAAGACAAATTCTAGACACGGAAAGCTATATTGCCATTTCACCTTGGGCTTCAACATATCCTTATGAATTTTGGATTTATCCGAAACGCCATACAACATCCTTTTCAAAGATTTCTCAAAAGGAGTTTGCAGACCTTGCACTTATCTTGAGATCCACTTTGGGTGGGATGGACAAAGTATTACAGAATCCATCTTTTAATCTAATTTTTCACTTATCACCAGAAAAGAAAAACAGTCGACAAATTCATTGGCATATAGAAGTTTACCCTCAGATTCATAATTGGTCGGGACTGGAGAGAGGATTTGGGGTTTATGTTAATCATGTATCACCAGAAAGATCTGCAGAAGTTTTGGGATCTGCTGCCAGAAAAGAATTTGGAGATGTAATTGGAATCAAGTAAATTTAAAACTTATTTTATTCAACAGGATGTATAATGGTAAACCTTGAAACAGCAGTATCTTTAGCTAGTTTAGGGTTAATAGTTATGTTTGTTCTTCTAATGTATTCATTTGTATCTTTTCTAATTGGACCAAATTCCAAAGGACCAGATATAGTAGTTCAGCCAGAAGGAGTTATAATACAAATTGTGTCGATATCTGCAGCCCCCGGAATAATACTGGCGGGAATTACCTACGGTCTAGTGAAAAATTATGGATCGAAGAAAATTGGAATCATCCTCTGTGCATCGGGAATAGTTCTACTAATTGGTATTATTCTAACTCAGAAGATGATTGGGAAAATACCAGAAAGCCTGTATGTACCTGGACTTGTTCCAGGTACATACGCAATTTTAGCAGCCGGATTTGGAATCATCATAATAGGAATTATTACTTTTATGACAGAAGGAAAAAGAAAACCACCAATAGGAGAAGAAAACTTTTGAGTGAAAAGATACCAATACGAAATATTTATTTTAAGAAGAAAATTCTTCCTATCGAGATTTTTCACAATGTTCTAGATGACAGCTATAAGCTTTCTCATGATTTGAATAGCCCCGTACTTTCAGTCGTAATTGGAACAAAACCTGATTTTTATAAACAAGCTCCGGTAATGATAGAAGCATTACAACAAAAATTACCGGCATTTGTAATAGATACCGGACAACACTTTGATGATCTTCTTGGATTTGGCATCCAAGAATTTGAATTGCAAGATCACATTGCATGTAATCTTCAAATTAGAGGAGACTTGATGGAAAAAGCAAGCGAGCTAATTTTAAAATTTGGTTCGTTTGGCAGGTATTTGAAAAAGAATTTTGGAAATTTCTCTCAACTTCTACCAATAGTCCATGGCGATACACTTGTCGCAGGTATCGCACCACTAGCATGGGTCTTTGGAATGGGTCAAAAAGTTGCCCAGAATGAAGCAGGATTACGATCCATGAGTCCTGAGTCAATTAAATATCTAAAAGTTAACGAGGACCCAACAAAATCCAGTCTTGAAAAATTTATAGATTCACAATTTGAAGGTAGATGGTTCTTGGCAAGAGAGGAACCATTTCCTGAGCAAATAGATACTTGGATATGTTCTGCAGGAACACAATTTTTCTTTGCACCAACTCAACTCAACAGAGATAATTTAGTTCGTGAGGGATATCCAGAAGAATTTATTCATGTTGTTGGAAATTCAGTGGTAGACGCAATTGAGATTAAGAGAAAAAATAAACCAAAAACTAGTTTATTTGATATTTACCCAAAATTAGAAACAGATGAATGGATTAGGATAGACATACATAGAAGAGAGAATCTTACAGAGCATAGATTTTCATCAATAATAAAAAGTATATCTTATTTGATTAGAAATACTGATTATAAGTTAGTTCTAATCATGCTAAATGCGATGAAATCAGCTTTAAGATCATATCATCTTGAACAAAATCTACTAAACCTAGCAAAAGAATATCCAAATAAATTCATTATCACTCCTTTATGGAAGGAGTATTCTCATGTGATAGAATTTTTGGATAGTGGACGTTGTTGGGCAGAGATGACAGACTCGGGTTCCATCCAAGAAGAATTATTATACTTTCCAAATGTTTTATCCCTTACAGTCAGGTTAAATACCGATAGACCAGAAACAATTTTTGATGCCCGTGGTAATATTCTTATCCCACCAGTAAATTCCTCATGGATCACTACCCTCATAGATGAAGCATACAACCGAAAAGAAGGACTCGGCCTTGAGTTGAAGAAAAAAAGAAAGATTTACGGTCAGCCAGGCATGGTATCAAAGAATATTGTCAAAATTGTGAAAAAGGAATTTGAAAATGGTGATGCAAATTTCTATCCATGGCTTCATCAAAGGATTGGTCTCTGGAAAGAAAAACAGATCATAGATTACATGTAACTATTGTAGGGTAAATCTTTTTGAGCGTACGCCGTACTCTTTTCTTTCATTCCTTGTGACATCAAAAAGTTCTCTCATCATTGATTCATATGATAAAGACATATTGACATTTCTTCTTGACATCATCCTTTTTTGAAATTTTATTGCCAAAGATATATCCATTTCCACATTTTCAGACCCAACACCTTGACCATAGATCACGTAGGAAGGAACATCATTAAAAATATTACCATGGATATGTGATGATACACCAATTTTCATTCCACAATAAATATTTGTACCTATTGAAGTTTTTGCCATATCTCCAAAAAAGGAACCCAACTTAATTGTGTTTGTGTCTTTTTTTTCATTTCCTATTTTCATTGAAATTGTACCGTAGGTCATTTTGAGGTCAGATGTGATTGTATTAGCACCAATATTTACCCATTCACCGACATAACAATGACCTAAATAGCCCAAGTGAGATTTGTTAGTATAATCCAATATGATTGAAGAATCTATTTCTCCTCCTATGCGACAATTATTACCAATGTATGAACTGTTGATAATAGAATATGGTTTTATTTGAGTGGACTGTCCGATATAAACTGGACCGTGGATTGATGACTGATGAATTACAGATTGAGGACCAATGTAAATGCCTCCATCACTTACATCAAATACAGTCCCTTCATCAATTTTTGAAGTTTTGTCCACATATACAGGATTTTTACCAATAACTTTTACTCCATTAGGGACTTTATGATTGATTCTAAGTTGATGGTATAGTACATCCTTGAGATGGGATATAAAATCCCATGGCCAACTGTATAGGATGCCACATTTATCTAGGTTATTGGCGTCAACTATTTCTGTACTTAACTTGTTAGGTCTGATTTCTTTATCATGAACTATCGATTCATGGAAATATTCAAAGTTGGATTTTTTTAGTCTACCCATTAGTATCTTGCCTCTAAAAGAGATCAAAAAGTCTTTTTTCGCGTTCCATTTTTTTATGAATGATTTATGAGGAATGAATAATGAATTGATAATGATATCATCATTATTGTATTCAAATTTATTTACGTTGCAATTTGGGTGTCTTTGAGTAGTTACTTTTTCTAAATATTGCCGTGTTAGGAATTTCGCTGATTTTATATTGAAATGTTCAAAAGTTGTTAGCGATCCAATTTTAATGTCAAACAAAGATCTTGTATAACTTAGGGGTACAAAATTTTTCCAACTAGTATCTTCAAAGAAAACGATACCCATGACTTATATTTTTCCCAGTCGCTCTACATATTTTTTGTAGGTTTGAAGATAAGATTTTTTATCACCAATATCAATGAATCCTGATTCAATTTTATATCCATTTACAACCTTTTTCATATCCAGCGCTTTTCTAACGGCATCATCCATACCATATCCGTTTGAAGCTGGAATCAAGTCAATAAATTCCGGTTCCATGACATAGCATCCTACATTTATTAATCCTTTTATCTCAGGTTTTTCATTCCATGCAGTAACTCTATTGTTTCCATTTACATCTATGAAACCGTACTTTAGTCTCGTTTTATAGGATAAAAGGGCCATTGAAATAAATGCCCCAAGTCTATCGTGTTCATTTATCATTTCCGTAAGTGGGAACTCATAGATGGAATCTCCGTATACACATACAAATCTATCATCGATAAACTTCTTAGCTGTCAATAGCTGTCCCGCGGTAGCTAGAGGTCTATCAGACCTCGCATATTCTATTCTTATGCCAAACCTTTTTCCGTCCTCAAAATAGTCTTCTATTGTTCTATGTAAGTAGCTTACACAAATTATAATATCATCAAAATTATTCTCATCATTCTTCAACCACTCAATTATATGTTCTAATAGAGGTTTATTTCCGAGAGGTAACATAGGCTTGGGGATGAAAAAAGTATATGGCTGAAGACGGGTTCCAAGACCGCCAGCTAAGATTATTGCCTTCATTTAAAATTATAGTTAAATTGAACTATAATATAAGGTAAAAACTATTCAAAATTTCATGTTGTCGAGTATACTTTTTACCTTGTCCACCACTTCTTGTGGATTTTGTCCAAAGATTATTATCATTGGTTCTTTTCCGATATCGCCTGTATGATATATGATATCTGCATCTGGATTTTTAGATAGTGCTCTGCTAACTCCCCACGAAATTGACCTGCCTTCTCTGTTTTTTATCGTCTTTGGTTCCCATTTTCTTTCGTAATGAGTTACTCTAAAAAGTCTATTACACTTGTCCAATATTCTTTTCTCATTTTTTATGTTAAGTGCAGATCTAACGAGTTGATTGGTTTTCATATATTCAAGAATCGAGGATGCTACATGTCTTGAAACACCAAATTTTATACCTGATGTTGGAACACTCCTGTCGCCTGCCTTCACTATTCGTCCACTGACACCAGCCACATCGTCAATGTTATTAGCATTGGGGATGGCATAGACAATATTTGATTGACTTTCTGGAATTAACTTTTCAAAATTCTTGATACTAGTTAACTTGTCAACGGCGTAAGCTAACTCCTCTATCACCTTAAATCTGCAAGAATCTTCATACATTGATGAAATCGGATTGTTAACTGGAATCCCCTTACCGATTTTCACAGTATTAACAATTGAATTATGAACATATTTGTTTGCCATCAAGCAGGCTAAAACCATAGGAAATTTCAATGCCAGAAACGCGGTTACCGCAGCAGAAAAATTACAACCACTTCCATGCGTTTCAGCTATTTTCATCCTTGGATTTTTTATGAGAGTAAATTTCCCCCGGTCATTCAAGATTGTATCAATAATCATCTCATCGTTATTTTTAAAATGACCACCTTTTACTACCACATTTTTTGCCCCTAGTTTTTGTATTTTCAAAGCTGTTTTCTTAATATCATTTTCATTTTTTATCTTGATTCCAGATAGTATTTCTGCTTCATGTATGTTGGGTGTAACTACATCACAGATTGGGAGTAGTTTAATTTTAAAATCAGATAGAAATTCTTGTTCAAGTAATCGGGCTCCAGTTCCCGCAGAGATGATTGGATCAAGCACAATTGGGATTTTCGAATTTTTTAGGATATCACTTACAGTAGTAATAATCTCATTATTGTAGACCATCCCAATCTTTATTGCATGAATTGGGATGTCAGACAATACTGACATTATCTGTTTTTTGATGATATCGGCGCTGAGCGGGAGTATGTGATCTACGTTTAATGTATTTTGTGCAGTTATCGCTGTTATGACTGTACATGAGTAGATTCCCAAAGCAGACATAGTTTTCATGTCCGCTTGAATGCCAGCACCACCGCTGGAATCACTCCCAGCTATTGTCAATGCAGCCTGTACCAACACTAGAAATATGTTAAAATTGGATTATTCAGTCTATCGGAATTCCATTGGCTAGCTTTGATACTTTATCTATTGATAGTCTGTAAAAATGCTGTTAATGTAAGACAATAATTCATCCCGTAATTGAATTACCTTTGTACGGTTATCTCCATCTAAATTTGTTTGTAACAGTACATCAAGGCCTTGAACTAGATATTGGATATTTGGCAAGGTAAGAAGAGATTTTGTATGTTTAGTGACGTCCTGATTACTCAATGAATTCTTTTGTATCTGGTTGATGTTAAAGATTTTGGATGAGCAGATTTTGAGTATCGACTAAATCGATCATGGAACAAAAAACTCTTTTCCGTAGGCTATCTCAAATTTCTTTAATAGATTTATACAACAAGGTTCAACAAACAAATTCCGCTTTTCATCCGTATTATATGCGATCAAATTTGCGTTTCCATTTCTTCCACAAACAGGTCTTCCACATATTACACATCTGTGAACTTCTTCAAACAGGTCTAGTGCTTCCGAGCCATAGGCATTAATAATAAATTTACTACTATCAGTACCCTCGACTTCTATATAGTAATATTCTATCCCATTATTCATGTAGATCACTTTTTTTGGGAGGAAGCTAAATCTATATTTTTTATCCACTAGATCATGAACTAGCTTCTTAATGTTACTTGGAACTACAGGTTTATGAATGAGAGTACTACCTGTCATGGTTCATCATCCATTTTGAATTTATGTGAGTTAATCAACACAATATTATTAAATCCAAATACAGATAAACTGGATTAAGCTTGGAATATGACAATTTTAATTCAATCATAAAAACTAAGCTATTGATATAATGCGTATATTTTGGCAGAAATTATAAATTCAATCTAGAAATTTTTTAAATTCTCAGTTAAACTACTTCCTGTTTGCTATACACTTAATCAACAAAGAAAAAAAAATAAAAATTTTTTTTGTAGTCTATCTATTTGGAGTATTGCTTTTGTGCAGATGTATAGAAGTTCGACCATGTATTGGCCAAGTTTGCATTATATTCATTCATTGTTTCATATGTTTTGCCATACAATTTGATATTCTCTCTAGCGGCGTTTAGACTTTCTATCGCTAATTGGTTGGCGGTACCAAACACATGGAATGCTTGAGA
>JAATVL010000141.1 GCA_014523525.1 Nitrososphaerales archaeon TH703
ATTTAATGAAAGAAAAGTGAGTTATGTAATACATGCAGGAGATTATGTTTTCCCTGGCGTAGTAAAGGAATTTAAAAACTTTAACGGCAAACTGGTAGGAGTACTTGGAAACAACGATGGTGAAAAATTTGGCTTGCTAAAAAATTTTCAAGAAATTGGCGGAGAGCTGCACGGAGAATTTGGGGACCTTGAATTAGATGGTCTCAGAATAGCTATATATCATGGAACAAATAATAAATTAACTGACGCTATCATTGCAAGTCAAATATACGATTTGGTCATTTGTGGACATACTCATCAGAAACGCGGTGATAAAATAGGCAATACTTTGGTATTAAACCCTGGTTGCGCACACAAGAACTTTCCAAATATAGATGGAATGATTGAGACAGAGCCATCAGTCATAATATTCAATACTTCTAATAAATCCTACCAATTTGTCAGATTGTAAAATATCCTTTTATGATAAGCCTGGTGGTAAGGATTTCATAAATGTCCCCGTAGCTAGATCTAGCTTTTTATTCTAATTATTTTTACCCTTTCAAGAACTTTCCAATATTCAACTTCTGCTCCTTGCACAATTTTATCTCTTATTTCGTCTAGCACTGATGAAGTTTCAAACATTTCAAATGTCTCAAGATCCATTACCTGAAAAGTTTCTCCAGAAATGGAAATGATCTGACCGTTTCTCTTATCGATAAGGGGAACATCTACGCTGGCAGAAACAGGGGAGACCAAGCCATGTTTCGACCCAGTGAAAACAGAGATTGCAGAGACTCTCGCTTTTGCTGAACCATGTTTTCCAGGCTTACTGTGATCATATGATACTATTCTGCAAGGTTCGTTGTCTATAATGATATAGGAGCCTACCTTTAGACTCCCTAAATCCATTGGTTTGCTCAATATTGGTCGAAAAAATAGAAAATTGTTTCATATTTAACGGTTCTGATCAGAACCAGATTATCTTAGTTTTTCTAAAATAGAAAAGCTCACAAGATTAATTAGAGCTATCCCTTTCCTTGCAACATCCCTTCTTGTTTTTTCACAATAGTTCTGATCAGTTTGATGAGTCTTTTTACCTTCGACTTCCAAAATTATGATATTGTCGGCGTGTGGAAAAATAAAAGGTAATTTCTTATTATTGATAAATTTTAAATTTCCCAAGTTAGCACTAACAACCATATCTCTTCTTGAGAGAATTCCTGCTATGTCTCTTAATTCACTATTATCGTGCGCATATCTTGTATAATAAATAGAAACATAACTTACTTTTTCGTGATATTTTTCGAATAATTCTGCTTCATTATTAAAGAGAAACAGCGAACTGTTAGGACTCTGATATTTTGAAATCCCTTCAACCATTTTTTGCAGGCCATCATATTTGACAATAATATAATGATTTGAATTATTTGGGAAATACGGCCTACTTTCAAAAGCAAATGTAGCCGTAGCAAAATACAAATCTTTTACAACATCAGAGTTCTTCCAATACTCAATTAGGTTTTGAGCATTGTTGTCCCTTGGATAACAAACGTATCCACAAGGAGCATTCAAATTATCATTCAATTCTAGAACCCCTAATTGGAAGGGTATATTTATCATTTTTTATTTTGTCCTTTAGATTATTCTTTTGAAATCAAATTTTTAGAAATTCTAATTACATGACAAGGAATTATTTTGTACTTCGAGCAGTATGCCATAATGCACTGTCTAAGTTTTTAACTTTCGCCATATAGAACGGGATCATGATATAGCATAAGCAGGTAGAAATTGCCCCATTGGGGTTTCTCATTGCTACACGGATAAATTCTACGATAGCCGTTTTCAGAGTAAGCTGATTCTTAATCCCGTAACCAAGCTTTTTCATCTGACTGTGTCCCTTTGTTGCCCGAATTACCTGTGAACAAAAATCTACAAATGACTTTGCTGGTTGGAACTGGACAATAGCCTTGGGGTTAAAGACAACATCGTAACCCATTTCCATCACTTTACCTTGTAGGTATAGGTCTATAGATATTAGAGTTTCAGGGATAGTTATTTTTTTAGCTATATCCGATCTAATTGATAATCCCCTTCCCATTACAGTGTACTCACAAAGCTGTCTCTTCCTTACTGATTCTAACCAATCACCAACAAAAATTGTACCTTGTGCGGGAATTCCTTTACTTGGAATTGCTCTTGGGTTAGATGCACATATACCCACATTATTGTTGATTTTGTTAATTAATTCCAATGTGCAATCCGGATTTGGCTTCACATCAGCATCATATAGCACAATTATTTCACCCGTTGCATTTCGTATTATGTCATTCCAGGCTTTCCCTGCTCCTCTCCTATTGTCATTATGAAGGAAAATTATTTTTTTGGAATGATTTTTCATAAATTGGTTTACAATATTTGGGGTATTGTCGGTTGAATCATCTGAGATGATAATTTCAGAAAGATTAATTGAATGTAAATTTGAATGAAGTACACTCTCTAAAATCGTCTTTATGTTTGATTCTTCATTGTAAGATGGAATTCCAATAGAGACCGTGGTCAAACTCCTCTAATTTACAAAGTTACATATTTTACTCTTCAGATACTTTGATGAATAATGTATTAGAATATCTATATTTTTGAATTGATCAAATATGAATATATTTACAAAAAATGTATAGTTTAGAATTGACCTTTCAAAGTACCTGTCGTACACCTTTATTGAAAACAAGTAATCTGATTACTCCTATTATTATAGGAAAAAAGTCAGCGTCTAATAGTAGTGGACTTCATGTTATATCGGATAGGAACCTATTAGAAAAACTTGAAAAAATTCTAGCATTACATTTAGACAAGATAATTATTTTTGGGGTTCCTGAATTGCATGATTCATCTGGATCACAAGCATGGAATAATAAAGGAATTGTTCAAAATACACTGAGAATTATAAGAGAAAGCTTTGGTAACAAGATCCAGATTATTGCAGATGTCTGTGTATGTCAGTATAATCTATCAGGACACTGTGGCGTAGTAAATCAAAATAACTATGTAGACAATGATAAGACTTTGAAACTCATGTCAAAGATTTCCCTGAGTTATGCTGAATCTGGGGCTGACATGGTTGCACCTTCTTCTATGATGGATGGATTGGTAATGTCTATTAGGAACAAACTTAACGATAATGGATTTAGAGATACTAAAATAATGTCATTTTCAAAACAGTTTTCTGGTCTTTATTCACCGTTTCGCCTCACCACATTTAATAAATTTTCAAAAATGGACAAGTCCACTTATCAAATTGGCTACTCTAATTCGAGGGAGATTCTGAGAAAAATAGAAGTGGATTTACATGAAGGAGCGGATATAATAACAATAAAACCTTCTTTTAATAATATTGATTTGATAAGTAGAATCTTTGACATGGCCAATTGTAAAATAGCGGTTCAACAAGTTTCTGGTGAATATGCAATGGTAAAAGCTGCATCGCGCAATAGACTAATCGATGAAAACGAATGGATTATTGGATATTTTGCTTCTATGATAAGAGCGGGGGTAGATTTTATAATATCATATGGGGCTGAAGACATAGCTGCCTTGCTTTAGGACTTTAATAATGATTATAATGATTCTTTCGTGCTTTAAAAATGCTAGTTTGTAATAACTGGATTCAAGATAAAGCCTGTGTTTTAAGTCATTTTTATTTTTTTAACTGGATTGCGTTGATTAAACCTACTTGACCTGGTCTTGATACTACTCTGGCCAGCCCTAATTCAGTTTCTATAACGGTACCTTTAGTAATTACCCCTCTTCTTTCGTAGTCTTTGTTAGCTGCATTTTTGATAACTCTCAATACCTTTGACTTTGTAGTTTTCTTCTCCTCGGGATTTGAAATGTTTGCAAATTCAACAGTTTTTAGAGCCGTTTTGTTGTTATTTCCACGCACTCTTCTTGTCACTTTTACATTGCTTCCAATTACGGCCTCATTCGGATACCTATCTATCTCAAATTTGCGTCTACCGCGCATGGCAATTTTTCTACCCCCAGTGTACTTCCGCCCGCATAGATTCTCTATGGATTTTTTCATCTTTGCATAAATGAAATTGATCCATATTAAGAGGTTTTCTATCCAGTTAGAATAATCATCACTTTACAACCATTTTGCTTTTGAGTACGTTGAGATCATTTATTCCAAAATATTCTTGGAATTTTCTACTTGTTCTATATATTTTCATTCGTCCTAAACGTTCCGATTCAATAAATGAATGAGCTCTTAGCTCCTTGAGATGGGTATAGACCTGGCTTCCACGGATCTGAACCAACCTTTTTGATGTAATTGGTTGCTCATAAGCAATAAATGATAAAGTTTTCAGGGCGCCCACCGGGATCAGGGGCTGTTGAGCAAATCGTCGAATAAGGGGCATGTATGCAGGTTTCACTTGAAATACAAATTTGTCGTCATCGAGTTGTGCTATTTCCAGAGCAGTCAAAACTTTTTGCATTTTCTTAACTAATTCATTTAATAATTGGACTACTTTTTCCTTTGAATTTATTCCTGCTGCCCTCATCAAGTCATTAATGGATAAAGGCCTACCAGCAGCATACAGAGCTGCTTCAATTCTAGCACTGATTTCACCGTCAGGAAGTGACTGAGGCACCTGTGTCTAAGTAATTAAGCTTTGTTAATCAATGTTTTCGTTTAATGAAATCAATATTTCTTCATCTTTTTGCTCAAGAAATATTTTTCTCTTCATGGCAAGATATAGAAGAGCAATAAAGCACCTCACTATTTCTATTTGGTTCATTTTTAACGTAAGATTCTTAAATTCAACAGATTTGTCTGCAGTTACTATATCAAAAATCATATCCTCATAAGATTGCAAAATCTTCTCAAACTTCATTAAATACTCATCAAAGTTGAATGTCTCTACAGATTCCAGATTGAGTTGATTTCTCCTAGGTCTTGGATTTGCCAAGGCATTGATCATGTTTTCAAGTACGTGCAATAATTCTTCTAAAGTCACGGGATAAGTAGGTTCTATTCTAAAAGGAATTTCAATTGGCTTTAAATTTGGAATAGGTTTGATATCAACAACCTCGATCCCCTTTTTGGTTTTGGAGATTTTTTCTAGTTGTAAGATGCTCTCTACCTTTAAGCGATAGATTAGCGAAGAAGATAATGCAGCTATCCCGCACATTCGAAGGTCTTTTTTTCCACTATTATTGATTAATTTTAACAACATTTCCAATAGTAATGAGATATCTATTTCCCAAACATCTTTCTTTGATAAAACTGAAGGATTAAAAAGTAAATCAAGCGGTGGTTGTGAAATGCTTTTCTTTGTTGTTATGTCCGCTTCCGACATGTATGATTAGAACTGAATTTTGATAATATTAATTTGTATTGTCTAATAAAATTTAGATTTACTATAAATTTATGTCAGTAAGTATGTAAAAACATTCAAAAGTCACTGTTTTGTAAAGTAAAAAAGTGAAGAGTGTTACGTCAATGGCTTCAAAGAAAGAGATAAGGAACAAAGAGAATCAAGAGCGGCTTGCAAATGCAATTAGCACTTTGGACAGTATAGCTAGAAATAATAATATTCAAAAAAACATTCGAAATATTGTAAGAGAGATCTTGACTGGAATAAAAGATGAAAAAAATGGATCTATTTCTGTCAGAGCAGCAAATACTATAAGTATGCTCGACAATGTGACTCAGAATCCACAGATGCAATCTCACATACGAACGCTGCTGTGGCAGGTAGTTTCAACACTTGAAAGTATAAGAGAATAGGAATCTCATCACAGAAATCAAGAAGAGTCAATATTCTTGGCTTGCTTTAATTGAGGGGGCAGTTTCTCAAGTTTGTGGGTAGGATTAGCAAGGTAATGTCTAGATGCGCCCTCCCCGCTGAGTACAATATTACAATTAATACATTTGTATCTTATAGCCAATTACAATTATAATTATACCCACATATCTAAAAAGATACTGAACAAATCAAGCATTTTGGCTCGTTCTGGCCTGTCCCTATCATCATTGCTAGTTAACTCGGCAAATTTATTCCCTATGGTTACATTAGTTAACTGTCAATACACATTAATCATGATATAGTAATAAAATATTCAATGCTATTTATCAGAATATCGTACGTAGAGTCCAATCTGAATCAGGTATTAGCGCAAACTTTACTAGTCTTCTTCCTAAGACCGGCAAGGTCAATTTATTTATTAGTAATTATTGACATTCTATTTCGGTCCAAAATATCACGTCTCGGATTAGTGTCTATCTCAATTTAATAATTTCGCGACTATCTGGAACAGTAGATCTTATCTTGAATCTGGAGAAAATAGTACTTGCTACGTTTTCTGATTTTGACCTTTCCCCATGATTAACCAATACTCTTTTTGGTTTTATTCTAGCAGTAAAATTCATTATTTGGTTAAAATCACTATGGCCACTAAATCCATCAATTTTTTGACTTGCGCATTTGATTGGAATGACTTTAACTTTACCTTTTTCGTCAAGCATGCTAATCTCCATCAAGCCTCCGTCTATAACCCGCCGTCCCAAGGTTCCATTAATTTGGTAGGAAACAAATATTATACTGTTTTTCTTATCTGGTGCAATTTTCTTAAAGTATTCGACGGACGGTCCTCCCTCCAACATTCCAGAGGTGGCCATTATTACACTTGGGTTCTCGTCATTGAACACCTCTTCCCTTCTTTCATACCCATTAACAACGGTAAAATATTCTGATTGAAACGGATTTACTCCATTGGACACCGATTTTCTGACATCAAATCCAAGGTAGTGTGCATAGGACATGTGTATTGCACTTGCCTCTGATATCATCCCTTCAATAAATACCGGAGCCTCCATTAGACGTCCTTCTCTCATTTCTTTATCAAGAACCAACATTATTTCTTGGGCCCTTCCAACTGCAGGAACAGGAATCAAGACTTTTCCCCCAACAGACAAAGTCCTATTGATAGCATCTGTAAAAGTTTTGTATACTATAGATTGATCTGGCATTACGTCGGTTGTATTGCCATATGTACTTTCAGTTATCAATGTCTCTACTCTAGGATAAGCAGAAACAGCACTATCCAACAACTGGGTTCTGGCATATTTATAATCACCAGAATAAAGAATATTATGAGTCCCAAATACATTAATGTGTACAGTAGCACTTCCCATTATATGTCCAGCATTGTTGAATGTTATAGTGATATCTGGAGAAATATCTGTAGGTTTCCCATAAGGTAACGTTATACAGTGTTTAATAACTTCGTTGACGTCTCTTGTTTCGTATGGTAAAAACGTTCCATTGCTTTTGGAAATCTTTACGGAATCGTATTGAAGCAGTGTCATTAAAGGAAGAGTAGGTTCTGTGCAATAAACTGGACCCTTATAACCATATTTGAATAGTGTTGGTAAAAATCCTTGATGATCTATATGTGCATGACTTATGACGACGGCATCTATTTCATCCAGATCAAAATTAAACCAGTCTAATCGTGGATATGCTGAAATTCCTAACGGTTCACCAGGATTAATGCCGCAATCTAGCATTATTTTGCTTTCTGAAGTTACGACAATGAAACATGATCTCCCAACTTGTTTAACCCCGCCCAGACAGAAAATAACTATTTCCTCCTTATTTCTAATCTTAGACTTAAGTTCAGTAATTTCTGAATTTTTTTCACTTAATTGATTGATGAGATTTAAATTCGAATCGTTGCCTTTCAAAACAAGTGGAGGTCTAAAAACTCTCTTGCCTAGGGATTGTAAAAAAAAACTTCTCTCCTTTGCAGAACCCTTCTGGGTAGAGTGAATCATGTTCATACAACTCGACTGAATATGCGGAGAACGTAATGTATGAGCTATCCAACCAGTTGCCTGGGCAATTTCGATTACCATATCGGCGTCTATTGATTCAGGACGATTTACCTCAAGGACTACTTCGCCTGTGGCATCATCACAAAATACAGCAGATATTGTAACCTCATCTGGTAACATCTTTATTACTGTTGATCTTGTTTCCTCTTCAGATAATCTAATTGAGGGATCAGTTCTTACGACAAACCTTTTCTTAACATTTTTTGAAAGAGACGAAAGATAATAAGTCAATTCAGTTAACGAAAATTTTGGATTTAAAGTATAAAGAGCAACATATGGACCTTCAAATCTTATGTTTGTAATCTGTGACTCCTTTGGAATTGATTTCAGAACCATATCTTTGAAGAAATCTTCGTCAATTTTCTTCGTATGTTGAATTTGATTAGCAGATAAAGAATCAGTATGTTGTTTAACTTTGCCACTGTTCTCTAGTGCAGAAATACTCTCATCTACAGAATTATTACTTAGGTTTTCATTACTCACTTTAACATTCTTCTAGATACTCGGTCTGATTTTTTACAATCCTTACTTCCAATAGTGATAATCAATTACTATCACAATGCAATAGCAAGGTCATTAAGGTCCTTTCCGGCTTGTATCCACAATGAAAATGAACATCTCTATTAATATATATTTTGGAAAGTACTTGCTTTTTCCCACTCTTTATTTTAGAAAGGCAGATACGGTAGAAATATCGCTAAGGCCACAATTATTATTGTTATTGTAGATACTGCTGATGAGATATTCTTAAGACGATTCTTATCAATTTTGGATCTGCTCTCTATTAGCGATCCGTACAATTGACCTCCGTCCAAAAAGGCAATAGGAAGAGCATTAAATATTCCGAGATTAAAATTGATAAACCATAGCCAGAAGAGTGAATTTGCAATTATTGGAAATGATGAACCGAAAATGTTTGATTCATATTTTGGTGCCATAAAATCTGAAAAAGGTACAAGTTGTTCGGCTAATGTCGGCGGCGGAAGTATAGGAACTAGATGATTTATATCAAACGTGAAATATTTCTTGTATAATTCAAGAGCCAACTTGGGATCTAATGATACCATCGCCGTTCTAACACCAAGAATGGGTTTGGTAGGGTCAGTATCGGCAGGAATTGATAAATCATTTGTTTTTTTATTACCTTCTCTGTCCTGCCATACAATTGAAGGTTGTTTACCAATATTTGATCTTAGAGTTTGCAATAAGTCTTCTTGACTACGTATTTCAGTTTGGCCAATTGACAGGATGCTCGACCCTTGTGTGAGACCAATTTTTTCTGCTAGAGATCCCTCTGTGACGCTGACTATTTCAAGTCCACTCTTCGGGACAGCTATAGTAGGGAGTGGCGTCAAAGTGGATAATAACACAAATAGCAAGGCCAGTGAGATTGTAGCAAGAATCATATTGTTTAGCGGACCAGCCGTAAGAACTGCACTTTTCTCCTTTAGTGTTGCATTGGATAATCCATCTTTATCAAGGTTAACAAAAGCTCCAACAGGAATAAAGAGTACAAAAGCAATACCGGTTGATTCCACCTTTATTCCATAAACCCTAGCAACGATACCATGCCCTGCCTCATGTATGAAGACACTTATTATGAGAGCCATCAAAGTGTAAGTAAGCGGTAGAATTGGATTTATTATAGGGATAAGAAGGTTGCCTCTAAGTCCTATAACTTTGGCATTCTCTCTCACAGAAACATTTGAAACGATATTTGTTATTCCACCAATTATTAATAATATCGCAATAGCCGTTATGGCGGGCATTATGTAAGTATTAGCTCTAGCGTATGCTTTTGCAATTCTGGTCTTTGCTACGTAATCAAAGAATTTTAGACCATAAGGAGTGTGGAGTAAAATTAGCGGGAATGGGTGAAATATATCGGCGTGAATACCTTTTTGTTTTTGTTTTTCCAGATCAATAAGTACAATAATTTACATATTTAAATTAACTCATAGGTATTGAACTATAAATAGTATCGATGGAAATTACACGATTTTGATTCAGGAGGTAAAATATCACATTAAATCAATATATATTATAAATTATCATAAATCGTTACTAGTGTCAATCTTTTTTCCACAGGTCTACAACAGATCTTTTTGATTTTGGCATTTCATCATCATTAATTTCTAGTTGCTTTTCCAACTTTTTTTTCCTTGCAGTATGATCAGATTCCTTGATGTGGTTTTCTAATGATAATGCTTCTATTGACCTCTGACAAATATTGCAGTAAAATTCTTCCAACTATGACTCAGTCAGTATGAGCCAAATTTAATTCATGATATTAATGGCATGGTATAAATTTCACCAAAATATTGCAAACTGAATCCTGCAAACAATTTATTAAGTTACTACAATCGTATAAGAACAGATAGGTATTAGACTTGGAAGAGTTTTTCCTTTTTCCTTTTTTTGCCTTAATCGGTTTGATTGCGGGCATTTTGGGGTCCATGATAGGGATAGGGGGAGGAATTATAATCTCTCCTGTTCTGACATTCCTTGGTCTGCCACCACCACAAGTAGCAGGTACAAGTCTCTTTGCAGTTTCATCTACTAGCATCTCTTCAACTATAGCATATGCTAAATCAAAAAAGATCCAATACATGTTGGGGATTAAAATGGCGCTATTATCAATTCCTGGTGCGATAATAGGTTCGTATTTTTCAACTGAAATCGACCCAGGTTATTTCAAGATAATACTCGCAATAATACTACTTGGAACAGGAATATATCTGATGTATAAAAAAGCAATAATCAATGGAAATTCCTTGTCATTTAATTCTACATGGGTAAAAGTTCTTTTTTATTCCAGTACTTTTGTTGCTGGGATTATCTCAAGTTTATTCGGAGTAGGAGGAGGAGTCATATTTGTTCCTCTTATGATAATGATTATCGGATTAACGATGCATTTGGCTGCTCCCACATCGCAATTCATTTTAATGATTACATCTTTAGTCGGATTATCGATACATATAATATTAGGAAATCCTCAATATCTCCCTGCGGTATTACTGTCAATAGGTGCGTTTATAGGTGCTCAGATAGGATCAAGATTAACATCCAAATTGAGTGAACAAAAATTAAGATTAATTCTTGGGATTACTTTTGTTGGTATTGCAGCTAAATTAATGTTTGATTTTTATCAAGTTACGTATTCAACAAGTATGACTTG
>JAATVL010000142.1 GCA_014523525.1 Nitrososphaerales archaeon TH703
AGATATTTGTTTCCAAACCAAAGAAAATTTGGGATGCGCTTAACTCAGTTTTGACCTAAATAAATGAGGTATTAATAATAGATACGAACAGGCTATGGTATCATAAAAGTCCTAATTTATCATAAAAGTAATAAAGTGGACCTAGAAATATCTATTTGACTCCAGATTATTGGCCCTTCAAATTCCAGTGAAAAACATGCGTATTCATGGAAACACGATTCGTTATCTTGATTATAATGATTATAGTTTAAAGAAAAAAGAGACGTTAGTTTTATTACATGGAATAGGTGCTTCTGCAGAAAGGTGGTCTAGAGTGATCCCATTTTTTTATGAACATTTTAGGATGATTGTCCCAGACATAATCGGATTTGGTTATAGTGATAAACCAACGGTGGAGTATAATATGCCATTCTTTGTAAAATTCTTGAAAGATTTCCTAAATAGTTTAGGAGTGAAAAAAACAAGCATAGTAGGATCTTCATTAGGTGGATTGGTTGCAGCGGAGTTTGCAATTAAAGATAATAACATGGTAAATAAATTAATTTTAGTTTCTCCTGCTGGGACCATGAAAACTTCTACTAAGATGCTAGAAGAATATATCTTGGCAGCGTTGTATCCAACGCATGAAAATGTCTGGAGGGCCTTCATTAACATGTCGTTTGATCCCCGTACTGTTTCAGAACAAACAATAGAAGGGTTTATCGATAGAATGAAACTTCCAAATGCAAAGTATGCGTTCATGTCTACCATGCTTGCAATAAGAAATACTACAAATTTGGCTTCACGATTGGACAAAATATTATCACCCACGATAATTGTTTGGGGTGAACAAGACGAAATGATTCCCGTGAAATATGCAGAAGATTATAGGAATATACCTAATTCTAATTTGCAAGTAATCCCAAAATGTGGTCATACACCATTTACTGAAAAACCACAGGTATTCTCTAAAATAGCAATTGATTTCTTGAAAGGAATCAATAGTATTAAATAAACGTATTTTCAAAATTAATGTATGGGCGATAAGCCAGAACTTAATGAAGATATGGAATCATATAAGAAGGCAATAGATAGCACTAGTCAGGCACAGCAAGATTTTTTCAAAAAATTTTCTAATCTTCAAATGGACGCAATGCAAAATTTCTTTTCACTGTTGCAAGGTCTTACTTTTTATCATGCCATGTTCAAGACTACGATTCAAAGTGGCGGTAGAATATCAATTCCAGAAGCTGAAAGAGAAGCTTTGAAAATTGATGATGGAGACCTTGTTCAAGTAATAGTAATTCCGATCGAGAGAAAACACAAAAATAGCCCTAACAAATGACTCGATATTGTAGCCTTTTGATTCACAACCCATTAATGTTTAAGTTAAATTGATTGTAAGTTAATTTGAACGTGTTTTAAGCCATTGTCCTACTTTTGGTAAAACATTATTTTGCGAATAACTACTTGCGATCAATCCTACATGTCCAGTATGGAATCGAATTAGTCGTCTGTCTTCACTAGATACTACTTCATTCAGGGGAACGCTACACTCTGGGGCAACAAGATGATCCTCCTCCGCAACGATATTCAGAAGTGGAACATTAATTTCCTTAAGATCTACTTTAGCTTTCCCTAATTTTAACTGGTTCTTAAATAAGAGATTTTTTTTGTAGATATCATTTATCCACTGCTTTATCGTCTCACCCGCTATTGGAGGAGTGTCATACAACCATTTTTCAATACGTAAGAAGTTCTGTACAAATGATTCATTATCAATATTTTCAATTAGATTGAAATATTTGTTAACCCCCTGCTTAAAAGGTTTTAATATGGAGTAGACTTCATAAAGTTTTTCGGGTGGTAGGTTACCAATTGAGGATACTAATTTATCAATATCCATCTGACGTGAAATGTTTGCTATAACAGTTGTATCTTTACTTGTATCAATTACGGGTGCAATTGTAACTAAATTCTTAATTTTTTCTTGATGTAATGCGGTATACATGGCCGACATAGACGATCCCATACAATACCCATGAAGAGTAATTTTGTCAGCAGAATTATTATTTTGAACTATTTCGACACAATCATCAATATAGGAATTAACATAGTCGTCAAATGATACATACTTGTCCATTCTAGTTGGAGATTTCCAGTCAAGTAAGTAAACATCAAAACCTTGTGTCAAGAGATGACGGATCCAACTTTTATTTGGTTGCAGATCAAGAACATATGATCTATTTACTAATGCATATACCACTAATATTGGCGTATGAGAAACCCTTTTTACAAGGCTGTGATAATGTAAGAGTCGGTATAATCTTGTCTCAAACACAATATCATTTGGAGTATCACCAACAGAAATATGATTACCTCTAGAAAGTAGCTCGATAGTCTTGGCTACCTTTGAGAAATCAACTGGATTACGATTTTGAGTATTCTTATCTTGTAATGCCATTTTTATACCATGCCAATAATTTATTTTCTATCGAGTTTTTCATATCGGCTTTTCATAATTCTCAAAGTCTTTTTCATCTCTTGTAGATCCTTCAGAACCTCATCTAATTCTGACCTTGTTGGTATATTTAATAACTTGAGATTTTTTTCAACTATCCTATTAATATGGTTTACAATATCAAGTTGCTTTGAGTATACCTCATTGTACGCTATAGCAAACTCCTTGGAGGAAAAAAGAGAACTATAAGCTTCTTCAAAGGCATCAATTACAAGAAGTCTAAATTTTTCAGAATTAGCGTCCTTCAAGTCCGGATCGGATTTAGATTTCAGAATAACGTCTTCAACGGCCCTGAAATTGGCTTTTGACATTTGCAACCAATAAGCTGACAGATTCTTCTGCAGATCCACTAGAATCCTATTCAATGATAGCAGATCCTCCAGATACTCGTTGTAATCCTTAGTTAGGGCATTAAAGATCCCTATTGTAGGAAAATTTTGTAAATTTTTCCAATTTTCAAAAAGATCATATTTAGTGATATTGCTCAATGCATTATTTTCATCTTTCAATGCCTTATTACCTATTTAATATCTTGACCATTTAGTATATTTACTTTAAATAAAAATCACACTTAATATCCTCTTTATTTATATGATGGTCGCATGAATCGAAAAAATCGATATTTATCTATAGATTATTTGATCAAATCACTGTTCTGATTTTGGATTTATTACAAATACAGCCATGTTCATTCTCCAGCAGAATTCAATAATTAATTATGTAGATTAATAAAGTCTTTCAATGCAATTTATCCATATGGGATTTACGGACATATTTAGAAAATGGCGACCAAAAGGAAAAATGTACAGCCTTAGATGTAATCAATGCGGAAAAGGCTTTCTATCCAGCTTCGCACTTGAGGCTCCTGTATGTGGTAGTTGTATGCAAAAAATAAAATCTTCTGACTCAACAATTGATTATGACAAAAAATGTGCCACCTGCGGTAACATGGGAGTTATACATGCAAAAACACAATGTTATTCATGTTATTTCAGACTTCAAAAGTAATAATATTCAAATGATAGTTGCGACAAATCGGACATAATTATGTACTTTTAATACTCTTAACTATTTCATTAGATTATGCCTCAGCATTAGTTTCCAGAATATTAGTCAGACTAACTACTAATATGTGACTGAGGAGCTAGCTTCATTCTCCTACCAAACCAAAGATTGGAGATTCCCTTGAAGGACTTCATCTGTAACAGTTTCATTCCTGTAATTTTTTCTATTTTTGTTAATCCAGTCAAGTCAATACAATAATCCTTTGCTTCAATAACAATAAATTCTAGATCTTCTTCCCTTACCGTAACGTGATTATATTTTAGTAAATCACTTGAAACAACAGTATGTAGTATCCAATAAACGCATTCGTCTATTTCTATCTGCATTAATTAATCTACTATGATAGAATGATATCTTTTAAGAAATTAGATGATATCATTTAGAAAAAATATAAGTAAAAATTTCTTGAAAAAAACTATCTAATATTTTGTATAATGAAATAATAAATTTTCAGAAAATATAACATAATAAGTATCAAATAGTTCTATCACTCATTGGTAGGCCATGAGAATGACCCTAGATGATTGCCTGCAATTTCCGGGTATCAAATAATGTCATTATCTTTTCGATCTAGTTCTAGTTTTATTTAGTTTTAATATTATTATACCTGCTATCGCCCATAGGAATGCAGAGCTGAGATATTGATGAAAAAGCCAAGTTATGCCACCTCCTATAGCAAAGCATGCACCCAATATTCCAAGTATCTGTTTTCGTTTAACCATAACTGTTTACCCTCTCTACAAGCTCGTTGTTCCGTATTGATTAAACTATCTTCTAATTAAAGAATTGTATAAAAAATATTTCATTGCGATTCTCACTATTAGTTTTATCGATTCTTAAATATATCTAAAACTTGTTTAGAGAGTATGAGATTTTCCCACCTTGCTAATGGTTTGGTCTTTACTTTAGTAGTTACCCTAGCATTAGTAATTTCTATCAATCAACCCATTAGCTTTGCAAACTCGCCGACGCAGATATGTATCAATGGCAACTGTAAAATGGAATCAGGGTACGAAGGCTATCATAGTCAAAGAACATGTATTAATGATGAATGCAATGTAGATATGCTACGTTCTAATACGACTGATAAAGTAAATTAAATTTTACATAATAGACTTAACGATTTACTCAATTCCAAACAAGGCTATTCTAGAGGTTGAAGGAACTAATTGATCTTGTTACACGAGGCTGAGATTTCGTTTTCCTTTACATTCTTATCGCATTTTTCCTTATCCACACTACAAATTTTAATGCTAATTCCATCTTTAGCTTCACCCTTTGCACAATACCGAAGATCTGAGGTATCATCTGCATAAACTAACATGGTGTGCAAGCAGCTAATTGTTATTATTATGAGGGCAAAGATCGTAATTATCGATAGAACGCTACTCATTAGTGATATTTAGATACTAGGGTATTTAAGCCAAACTCTGCAAGTATAATTTTTACTACTTGTTCCCCATTTAAATTTGATAATACTTTTGGAAAGTACAAACGATACATGAAAATGTTACCAATTTATATCAAAATAAATATGTTAAGACCTATTGAAATTAGTAACTAAATCAATTCATTGAGAATTCAGCCCTTTTGACCTTGGCGTGTGGAGTCTTCAGCCGATGTGACACCAGTCATTCGCTAGCATCAACACATATTTTCAATCACGAGCGCGAGTTTCTTTTAAAAACTTGCCTACCTCAAATAGAATAAATTGTGAATGCAATCTCAAAAGTGAAAGCATGATGCAAAATGCCTGCACTAACTCAAATAACCTCATGATAACTCTAGTGTCAAATTTGTAAATGTGGAGGAAAATCATTTACATATTTGTGCTATTTATTTCATGATTTATGTCAAAATTTAATTCTTAGTACGTCTGATAATTCATAATTAAAGGCCTCATTTCTTATAGTATAAATCTGGTAAGAAATTACAGTACTTATATAATAATCAAATCGGTAATGCTAGAGTGGAAACATAGGGGTTCCAATATTTAGTAAGATTCTTACATAAGAATCGTTCTTTTTTATTATGTTGGCTTGTTAATATTGATGTGAGAGTATCTACTCAGTATCTGAGGGATAGTCCCCTAGGATATGGATCGTGCTGCAATCAACAAAATTCCTTCTCAAGATATGGTAGACAGGAAAGGATTAGTCTGGAATTACATTTTGGTCCTAGACTGGGAGTTTGAACTAGTTTGATTTTACTCTATGAACTTTCGATTTTTATTTAGCAAATTTTAATAATTTATCAATAGTGGAATTACGGATCTTGCCGTAGGTCTAAATGACAATTTGTCGATTGTTTCAATAGGATAGGAAGAGTTGCACCGCATCTCGTCTACCTAGGCAATCTTGTCTCAACAAATGTTACTACGCCTCCAATGGAGCCAATAACTAATGTTACAACAAATGTTACTGTTCCAACACAGACTCCAGAGGAAATCCCAATTCTTGAGGCCTAAAAGAAGTTATTTGGATTTTATAAATAAGACAACTTTTTATTTACGAAAGTGTCAATGACTGCTCGTGTTTAGCTTGACTATGTTCGTGGAAGTGGGAAATGAATTCGAGAATAAAAAGCAAGATACTACCTGATGTCGATAATACTTTGTCAATATAAGTAGTCGTGAGTTTGTGATGAGCGGTGCAACCATTTATTATCATTCCCTGTCGACTTCGGATTTCGTCATTTCATTGCAACCCATAGATAGTATCATCCGCGTTGGTTCCACTAATGTAATCTTCAGTTACTGTTCAGTTGAAATCGCCAAGTCCGGATGCCCTTTTGATATCAATGATGGAAGAAATAGACGCATGAACTACTAAAATTAGTGATCAATAATTTTCAGTTTTGCTCCATCTAGACAGAACTATGTTAAGTCAAATTTAATACATCAAATAATTGGTTTTAGTATGGATAACAACTTAGATAAAAATGATCTCAGAACAAAAGGAGGATTCCGTAAGGAACCTGTATTTATCGGGTATTGGTGAAGAATTCATTGCGATGCAAGTAGATTTAGAGATTCCCGTAGTAATATCCATCCTGAAAGAACTTGGTATATACAGATCGGTGAAAGAAAAGGAAGTTGGATCTAATCTAAATTAAGGAGTTTTACCACTTGGTAGGCCTATCAATTGGTTTCTATTGAGAGGTATTGGATTTATTATTTTATGGTTAACGATGATTCTACCTGATATAATAAGTGATATCTCCCAAAATAAAGTATAAAAATGTAATTAGTTTGTGTTAAGTCGTACGTAAAAATTCAACTTCTTTTGGTATCCTTTCTCAATTCCCTCGCGATTGAGCAGGGATCACTGTAATTATGCTGACAATAGGTGATTTATATTCAATAAACTCAAAAACACTTGGTACGTTGTATATGTCATCACAAAGAAGCCTACCTAATATCTAATACATGAGTCAAAGGTATACTCCAGGCCGGTACTGTGAAAGAATATTGGTCGCAAGAAATCCGAAAGCAATAGTCACTACTAAGAAATCAGTAATGTTCTTTTAAATTTAATCGGATTAACAGTGGGTTAATTCGTTACAAACTTTATATAGTCACTTCTAATTTTACCTGGTAATGAGAAGTGGATCACTATTAATAATAGGTGGTATAGCTACATTAGTCATTGTTGGAATTGCGTATAGTTTGTTTTACTACCAAATTCTTAAATGGTAAAGAAAAATATTCATAGTTTGTATTCAATATAGCGCCCTGATAGTTTGTATCTCCAGAAACAGTTGCTTCAGTATTTCCTCTTAACGGAAACTTATTTGCATTATAATGTGGCAATATATAAGCTGGGTCTAATAAAGGGACAACTTTGGAATGGAGCGGAAACTTATTTTGATATCAAGAATTTAGATCTCCTAATTCAATTTTTAATAATTTTAGTGGATATGAAGAGAAAATAAACTTGGGAGGAGGTCTTTATACTCCTATCTCTCTGGCTAGTTTCACAAGCTTTTTACCATCTTCAGTCAAATTATTATATACCTTATTTTTAACGCTCTTTCGGGCTACAAGTCCACGCTTTTGCGCTTTAAGGAGCTGTTTATGTCCGTATCCATATGCACCCAATTTAGTTAACAATTCTCTAGTTGCATATCCTCTTCCAGTACCAAGTGTCTTTAACAACCTCACCAGACCCTTTTCTTCGACAAGTATTTTTAACAATCTTGCTTCTTTCATTGTGCATTAATATAAAAATGATTAATTATATAATCGTTACTTATTATCAGATACAAATTGTCGTATTTTTAATATCAAAAAGATATTTATAAAAATATAAAAATACAGAAACATTCGAAATTATTAATAATGACATTATAAACGTTCTATTTTATTATATACTGATCGCTAAGTAAAAAGTTAGTTATCAAAATATCTTATTATTCTTCGTAGACGTTATATTGATTGATCTGATAGCCTGAGCAATTACACATATTCAGCTTTTTTGTCACTGCATTCAATACCATTCACCGCGAGCAAAGAGCGATATATAGATAGATATCATAATATATCATTGGTATCGACTACGACTTTTGCAAAATATCAAGATTTAGTAGCTAATATAACTTTTTATCAAATGTTAAATTAAGACACTATTGTAGATAAGGTTTTTATGGAATGTTCTTCTAACAATAATTGTTTATTATGAGAAGAGGAGTGGAAATTATGGCAAAGTCAACAAATGCCAAGAATGGTGATGAGCGCATTACTATGGATAGAGAAAATACTAGACATTTGGAATATTTTAATAATGGTCAATGGCGGCATAGTGACAAATGTAGGGAGTTTACAAACAAAGAGTGTACCTTCAAGACACTTAACAAATCTTTACGATGAGCATCAATTTTTAGCCCTCTTCACATCTAATTTCTTTAGGATATAACTTTATGATTCAAGGGTTCCATCATTCTCCATTATAATATCAAAATCTGACATTGTGCGTGCCAAGTTAAAACAAATCGATCGCCTTTGAAAAATCTCAAACGCAAATATCAACTTTTTGTTCAGATAGTGATTTAACTAAAATGAAAAAACCAAAACCAACGATGACACCAGTTGTTATTTCAGACGATAAATTACAATTTCTAAAGAAAAAAGTAGATGATCCAAACGTTTTACAATTTCTTAAAAGAGATTTTATTAGAGAAACAATGGGGGGTACCTGTTCTATATGTGAAGAACCACCTACAAAGATAGCGACATATCGAATGGAAGGTATTTCAGTGATAGAAAGATATTGCGGTAAATGCTTGGAAAAGTTAAGTCTCAAATAGGTTTTTCATATTTTTCATGTTTTCATTATATCTTTGCTTGCAGTGGTATAGTTCCGTATTATCCAATTCACTTATAAAATCAATATTGTGGGCAGGAAGAGAGTAGTCTAGTTTTTCACCTCAATCTTTATTAGAAATTCTAATTAATCTCAAACGAACTAGGATACTAGTCCTGACAAAGTGCTGAGCCTAACCATTTATTCGGTGCAACCGCAATGCTCCCCATATTCTCACCTTCTAAGGCTGACACTGTCTGTGTGCTTATGACAGCCAACTTTGAAAAAATATGAAAAATAAAAGATAGATCTATATTATGTGAATTTACTCCATCCTCAACCTAACAATATTAGCATTCTTAAATAATCCTAACTCTTTGCTCTTGTCTTATAAAATTTGTACCTGATTGAGAATTATAGGCCATTTAAGATAAGAAATGGACCAAGAATTCGTAAGATATTAATGAGAATGTGTAAGCTATTCTAACAGTTACCTAGGTTTAACAATTTATTAATATCAAAGAAATTCTATTTAAAGCGTGACTTTCATTTGATTTTAAGGAGTATAATGAGTAGCATACTTAATTTTCAATGGCAAAACGAGAGATTACTAAAATTTTTCATGTTTCAAGGTTAAGACTAAAGTTTATAAAAAGTTAGAGGTTTAGTTATTTGGTCCTAAATAAGGAGCTTAGAGAATTAAAATGCCTGATAACAAAATTGTTAGCATAGTAGATGATGAAGTAAAAACTGCTCAGTTATTCCACAATGCTTTATGTACAATTAAAGGTATCAATGTATTCGAATTTACAGACCCTGTTAAGGCATTACAACACCTCAAACTAAATAAGAAAGATTATGCAGTTATGATTTCTGATTTGAGAATGCCTGTAATTAATGGAGTACAGTTATTGAAAACTGTAAAGGATTTGAATCCTTTAGCAAGAACGATTTTAATGACAGCATATGATATTGATGATAATTTGATTCAAGAATATACTAAAAAAGAGATAATAAACAGTTTTCTAAAAAAGCCAATAGAACTTAACCAATTACTTTCAGAAGTCAATAAACAAATTTACTGTATTAAATATATTAATAATAGATAAGCGGAAATATTGTTAACACGTGTTTTTTAATACTCATTTATTCTACTAGGCTTTTTATTCGTTTACTACGGTTGACATAGCCAAGTACAGAAATATTTGATTTTTCGTACAGTTCCATATAGTTACTTCGTAATTGTCACTAGTGTCCTCTACGTTCGTACACGTTGCTTTCGCTTTAGATTTGTAATTGTTGACGGCGACCGTATAAAACTAAAACCACTTGAGAATGGAGATGGTAGATTCTATGCACATTGTGATGAATGATAATCTAAATTGAATCTATTTCGGTATTGTAACCCTACCAAAGTATGATTTTACGTACGGTCGATACATGTAGTAAAGAATTGCTCCGCTAATAATTAATGTAGTAATATTTACAATGTCACCTATTGATAGAATACTGAAGATTATAGTTATTATGGCAAGTATCACAGTGATTAGCCAGGCCCAGTATTTAGCAGTAAACAAGCCCCAAGCCAGCCCAAACCACGCAGCTCCTAATACGACTGATACGGATGCAACAATGTAGATCACACTTATTATCGTACTAGTTATTCCGGATCTAATCTGCGGATTTAGCTGATTTGCATCAGTTATGTTAGAAAAATTACTTAGTTGTGAAGTTATAATAGTTGGAACAAAATATATAGTAATTACACCTCCAACCAGAAGAATGATTCCGTTAGCTAAAGCCAGTATTGTTACAATTCTAATGGCAGATGGACGGCTTTTTTCCATTCTATTTTGCTACCATGTCTATATACGATTATACGATAAATAGTTTTACTAAATACTATTAATGACATTTAGACAATAACATTGCCTAACCATTTTTCATCATAACTCACTATTTCAAACTAGCCCTGCAAAAAACTGGGTGAAAATTAGCTGCTGCTCACCGCGGTTTCTTGCCTGTTGTACTAACTTTTTTATTAAATTTCTTAATTTTATTTTACGTTAAGATCATAGGTAACAGATTGTGCTGAATTGAACGGATTAAATCTATTTACAATATGAATCTTTGTGATCGATTGTTACTAATATTTAGAGAAGAGCTCAGTAGAATATAATGATATTGTTTGAAATTAAACCTAACAACGAACAAGGATACTAGTCTTGACAAA
>JAATVL010000143.1 GCA_014523525.1 Nitrososphaerales archaeon TH703
CTTTTCGAATTAAGTTCGATAAAGAGCAATCTTGTTTCCATAATAGAAGACAAAATTAAAGTCATAGATACTAGGCTAAACGAGATATCTAACAGGAATTTGAAGATGCTGACAACTCAACCAAAACAGACTCAACATGAGCCCATTCATCTAAATCTTGAAAATACGGCTTTTCGTCGAGAAAATCTAGATAATTCATTACGTTTAGAAGCTGAAAAAATAAAGAAGATGGAGAACGAAATTACTCAGGCACTTGAAAAACTCGATAGTTACGATTCCCAAAAATCAAAAGAAAATGGCCATAATAAAAGTTTAAAAAGTGTTTTAGGTGTATCAAGGGATTTAAGTGTTACCAACAAAAAGGACCCACTTAGAAACTTCACACCATCAGAGTAGATTAAAAAAATAATAAGATGGTAAACTTATTTGGCATCCATAAAATTCAGATTTGATTATTTTCCTATTCTGAACATTTTAGTCCCACAAGTAGAACATATTCCTTGGGTTGCCGGTTTTCCATTTTTCATTGTTATCTTTTTTTCATCATTCATAGTCCTTTTCTGTTTACACTTAACACAATATCCTTCCATGAAAAATAGAATTCATGTGTGCATAAAAACATTATGTATTGAATCTTTGCTTGGTCAAGAAAATCTTCATTTATTGTTCTAATTAAGAAATCTTTATAAGATTTGACTTATTATTGAAAGTTTTAACTTAATTCCCTCTATTGGATATATCATCCTTCAATTGTTCCTATCTGTTGTTATATTTAATTGAAAATTCAATAATCTGAGATTTGCAGAGTTTTGAAAATTTATAAATAATCTCAATCTTCGTTGATTGTTAAATGAAAATTACTGTGATAGGAGCTGGCAGAGTGGGCTCTTCTGTGGCACTAAATTGTTCAATGAGGGAACTTGGTGATATTTTACTACTTGATATAGTCCAAGGATTACCGCAGGGTGAGGCAATGGACATTAACCATCAACTGGCAGAGCGTGGAATAGACTGCATCGTACAAGGTTCTAATAACTATCAAGAAATGAAAGGATCAGAGTTTGTAGTTGTGGTAGCAGGGGTTGGAAGAAAACCTGGAATGACTCGTATGGATTTGCTCAAAACGAATGCTGAAATAGTCAAGGACATTTGCAATAAAATTAAGAGTTATGCTCAGAATTCAAATATTATTGTAGTAACAAATCCACTTGACCCATTGACATACCTTGTAATCAAGTCACTGGCAGGGCAAAGAACCAAGATAATGGGTATGGGCGGAATGTTAGACCTATCAAGGTTTAAAGATCACATCAGCACAGTTACTGGAATCTCTAGAGATTCAATTCAAGCAATGGTAATAAGCGAACACGGAGAAAACATGTTGCCACTTGTTAGATTCTCAAGCATGGGTGGGATACCATTATCTCATTTCATAACAGCAGAACAATCAGAAAATCTTATCAACAAGACAAAAAAGATAGCAGCTGAAGTAATTTCATTGAAGGGTGCGACAGTCTATGCTCCAGGAAATGCAGTTTCAACCATGGTTGAGAGTATCTTAAAAAACAAAAGAACAATACTTCCAGTATCCGCATTACTTGAAGGAGAATATGGCTATAACGACGTATGTATTGGAGTGCCATGTGTCCTTGGAAGTGAAGGAATAGAAAGAATAATTGAGATAAAATTAAATGAAGATGAAATGAAAGTCCTTGACCTAGGAGTTCAGAGTGTGAGGAAGGCAATAAAGAGTCTTTCAATATGACCAATATCTATAATTCAAAATTGAAATCTCAAAGAAATGGAAATTAGAAAAATTTTAGAAAAACTAGCAAGGGGCGAAATGACTGTTGCTGCGGCAGAACAAGAATTAAGAATTTATTCAATTGAATATGTAGAAAAAAATTTAGCAAAAATTGATCCCTTGCGTGAGTTAAGAAGTGGAATACCCGAGGTAATTTTTGCTCAAGGAAAAGAGTTTAAGGATCTCTTAAAAATTATTCTGGCGACAGTTTCCAAGAAAAAATTTGCTGTCATAAGTAAAGTTAGTACTGAGTATAAGGAAAGATTGTGTACAGAGTTTGAAAAGAACAATTTGAAGATCTCCAAGGGAATAAATACAATATTGGTTTCTACAAAGTTCCACAGGTTTCCTAAAAGGAATGGAAAAATAGGTATACTTTGCGCCGGAACTTCGGATATTAAAATAGCTGAAGAGGCGAAAATCATGGCAGAGGTAATGGGTTGTCAGACTGTGATAGAATATGATGTAGGGATTTCAGGAATTCATAGGACTCTGAAAGCCATCGCGAATATGATAGATGCAAAAGTTCACATAATAATCGTAGTAGCTGGTATGGAAGGTGCGTTGGGCTCTTTTGTTTCTTCAGTTACCGATATACCAGTTGTAGGAGTTCCAACTTCAATCGGATACGGATTTGCTTCAAATGGGATTGCTGCCTTAGCTTCGATGCTCCAAACTTGTACTATGGGAATGACAGTGGTAAATATTGATAATGGGATAGGCGCAGGGGCCTTTGCGGCAATGGTAGCAAACAAGATGTCAGCAGAACACAAGAAGAAAGCAATATAATGATTTATAAGTAATTCATATTCTTGTCAAATTTATAAATAGGATAGGTTGGTGAATTTTCAATTTATGGTATATACTTCCACATTCAGAAGGATAAGAGAAGGAAAAACAAATTACAGAAAGCGCGAAAAATTATTAATTGGTAAACAGGATTTTGTAACAGTCAATGTTAGTGATGAAAACGTTTCGGCGCAATTAATAAGACCGGATCTCCTTGGGGACAAAGTTATGGCTTCAGTACACAGTAACGAATTACTATCCTATGGCTGGAAAGGATCACGCAAAAATGTACCATCTTGTTATCTAGTTGGTCTCTTATTAGGTAAAAAATGCCTACAGAAAAAGATTACTCGAGCCATATTGTATATAGGCAAAAGACATTTTACGACAAGAATTGCAGCATGTTTAAAGGGTTTGTCTGAAGCAGGGTTGGAAATGCCGTTTTCAGAAAATATTATTCCTTCGGAACAAAGGATTCAAGGCAATCACATTGCAGAATATGCACAGAAACTAAAAGCAAATGATGAGCTTTACAAATCAAGATTTTCTTCAAACTTAGGTTTAGGACTGGAACCAGAAAAATATCCTAGTCATTTTTCAGAAGTAAAAGACAGAATTGTTAACGAAAAAAGTGAAAAAGAATCACATAAACGGACCAAAGTTGTCTCTAAATCTAAATCACCCAAAAAGAAAGGAGATTCAAAATGAGCTTTTCTAAAAGTAGTGAACAAACCACGGTTTGGAAGCCACGCACGGCCTTAGGACAGATGGTAATAGAAAATAAGATCAGTTCAATGGAACAGATTTATGAAAATGGAATGCGTATACAAGAATCTGAAATAGTAAAGCACTTACTTCCGGATATAAAGAGTCAAGTTGTACATGTTGGCATAGTCCAGAAGCAAACTGATGCTGGCGAGATGACCAGATTTAGTGCTCTAGTTGCTGTTGGCAACGAAGCAGGATGGTTTGGAGTAGGTATGGGCAAGGCTTCTCAAATGAGGATTGCAATTGATAAGGCAACAATTAATTCCTATCTTAATATAATTCCAGTGAAATTGGGTTGTGGTAGTTGGGAATGTCGGTGCACACAGCTACATTCCATACCTTTCAATGTTCGAGGAAGAGGCGGGAGTGTGAAAGTGGAGATTCTTCCAGGACCAAGAGGATTAGGGCTTGTCGCAGGAGAAAACATAAAAAATCTGTTGAAGCTGGCAGGGATTAAAGATGCATGGACAAAATCATTTGGATCGACTAATACCATGACTTCTACCGCGATGGCTATATTCAATGCTTTGAACTCAACGTACATTACAGGATGAAAAATGGCATTATTAGTGGTTAGAATGAGAGGAACGATAAATGTACCGTACTGGGCAGTAGACACGTTAAAGAGTCTTCACTTGAACAAAAGGTTTTCAGCTACTCTGGTGCCTGAAACGTCAAATTATTTAGGAATGCTAAGGAAAATTAGTCATTGGGTAGCATGGTCAAAAGCAGATCCAGAAATTATAAAGACATTAATTGAAAAAAGAGGCAAAGAGAAAAATCCTAAAATAGATTCATCAAAAAAAGGAAGCAAAAGCGCAGAAAATTACAAGGGTATTGATGAATTAGTTAATGTTATAGTAAATGATAAAATAAAATTCTCCGATCAAAATAATATTAAGCCCTGGTTTAGTTTGAATCCGCCGAAGGGCGGGTTTAAAAAGAGCACTAAAAAACAGTTCTCAGATGGCGGTGTCCTTGGAAAAAACAAATATTTGCTTGAAATTGTAAAAAAAATGCTATAACTTGACTGAACAAAAGATGAGTTTTACATTTATATTTACACATACTCTTTTGATGGTATAGGTGTATCAAGTATGGCAACTAGATTGAGAAAAAGCCGTAGACACCGGGGTTCAAGATATTGCGGATGGGGTCAAATAGGACAACATAGACAATCTGGTAGCCGAGGAGGAATTGGCGGAGCTGGAAAACATAAGCATTTTTGGATACGAACAGTAATTGAAGAGCCGAATCACTTTGGACATGATACACTTAATTCGTATAGTCGTTTCCTAGTCAAAAAATGGATAAATTTGAGAGATCTTGCAACTCTCTCACTTAGATTCAGCAGTAAAAACGATGAAAAAACTGTTCTAGACCTTGGATCATTAGGAATTCAAAAACTTTTGGGTGGTGGAAATATTAGTGAAAGTTATGTTATTAAAGTAGCACAAGCATCAGCGGGTGCTAAAAAGAAAGTAGAATCCGCAGGAGGGAGCATTATTCCAATTGAGCACAGTACAGAATGAAAGTTTTGTCAGAACAGTAGTTAAAAAGGTATCAGCTTATATTCCCCAAGTTGAGAAACCTAAAAAGAAAATTGGACTAAGTGAGAAATTCATTTGGTGTGGTATCGCACTTTTTGCTTATCTTGTCATGGGTCAAATTCCACTCTTCGGAGTGACAGATTCACCTAAATTTGATTTCTTAGCATTTGCTAGGGTTATATTTGCAGCACAACAAGGAACATTACTAGAATTAGGTATTGGGCCAATAGTTACTGCTGGTTTGTTAATGCAGCTGTTAAAGGGCTCGGAGTTGATAAAATTGAATTTCAAAGATCCTGATGATAGGTCTCTCTTTACCTCTGCAACAAAGATAGTTACTATTATCGTTATAGTCGCAGAAGGTTCTTTGTATGGTGTTAGCGTATATGGTCACCTGCTTGCTAGTCCAAGTCTTATTCCTATTTTAGTTGCGCAACTGGTCGGCTCAAGTCTTGTTGTAATGTACCTTGATGAAACAATTCAAAAAGGGTGGGGTCTTGGTTCCGGCATTAGTCTGTTTATAATGGCAGGCGTGGCCCAGGGAATTATGTGGAGTGTTTTTAGTCCGATACCTGCTCAGGACGGACCAGTAGGAATAGTTCCATACATGATAGATTCTGCGATTCATGGTGACTTTTCCAGTGCGTTGTTTAGAAGTGGTCAGCTGCCAAGTATTTTTGGTCTAATAGTTACTTCATTAGTTTTATTAGCTCTAGTATATGTTCAAGGCATCCATATAGATATCCCGATAGTATCGACGAAGTATAGAGGCTTTACAGCTGTATATCCAATAAAGTTACTGTACACGTCCAACATTCCTGTTATTTTAGCGTCTGCATTATTGGCAAACGCCATTTTTATTGGTCAAATGCTATGGGCAAACTATAATCCTGAAAACGCAAATCCATTCTTCAACTATATTTTTCAATTTGATCCTCAAGCCTCGCAGTCTCCGACTGGAGGTATTTTGTATTACATTACTGCCCCACGAAGCTTCGAACATGCACTTCAAGATCCGATGAGAACTTTTGTTTATATCATTTTTTGGACCGGTATTGTTACTGTATTTGGACGTTTATGGGTCGAATTGGGAGGTTTATCTCCAAAATCAGCTGCAAAGAATTTATTGGACGCTGATGTGCAGGTTCCGGGCTTCAGACGAACTCAGAGTTCTGTACAGACTTTGCTGAATAAGTACATACCGGCTGTAACTATAGCAGGTGGGATAATAATAGGGCTATTGGCAGCCGTTTCAAATGTGCTCAGTGTATTTGGAACCGGAATTGGGATATTGCTTATGGTGGATATATTGGTTAATTATTATAACCTGCTCGTCAGAGAACAAGTTGATACCCATATGCCTAAATTGGCGGCACTCCTTGGAAGAACCTAGAAAAAAAACAGTTATTATAGTTGGTGTTCCCGGTGTAGGAAAGAGTACGATTATTTCTAATGCTACGCAGACGTTACACAATATAGGAACGACTGTTTGCACAGTGGTTTTTGGATCTGTTATGTTCAAAGAAGCAAAGAAATTGGGGATAAATGATAGAGACCAGTTAAGAAAACTTTCGATAGATGTGCAGGAAAAATTACAAACTAAGGCAGCAAATCATATTTCTAGCTTAAAAGAATCGATAGTAATTGTTGATACCCATCTTTTTATTAAGACATCATCAGGTTATTATCCCGGGTTACCAATGAACATGATTTTAAGACTAAAACCTGATAGACTGATCCTAGTAACTGCAAATTCAGAAGAGATTCTAAGAAGAAGAAAAAACGACAATACTCGAGCAAGAGATATAAATTCTGAAAACGAAATCAAAACGGACATAGACGTTTCTATCTCAATGATTTCATCACTTTCTATTATGACAGGAGCTCCATTCGAGATTATTTATAATCATGACAACATGATAAATTCTGCTACATCCCTTATGGTCGAATTACTAAAGAATTCTACTTAATGAAGATCAAATCACGAGTTGCATACATATGAATATTGGGTTGACAATATAAGAAATTAAGGTACAGATAATTGAAATTTGGTAATATGCAGAATGTCAGTGTGGTTATATCAGGAGGTGCAGCTGTTGGCAAAACCACATTGGCCCAAGCTCTTGCGAAGGAATTCGGATTTAAGTTGTATAACGGAGGAGATATCTTGAAGGAGATAGCACGTCAACAAGGATACGTAATATCAGGAAATGATTGGTGGGATTCTGATGAAGCAATTGGATTTATGAAAGAACGAAAAAAGAATCCTGTATTTGACAAGCAAGTGGATGAAAAATTGATCAATATTGCTAAAAAAGGTAGCGTTATTATTACAAGCCAGACTCTTCCTTGGTTGGCTACTGATCCAATTTCCTTTTGGCTAAGTGGATCTCAAGAGAAGAGATCTGAAAGAATGTCACAACGTGATAAGATCACAGTAACAGATGCTCTACGCATTGTAAAGATGAGAGATAGAGAAAATAAGAAAATCTACAAGAAAATTTATGGATCCGATTTTGGAGATAATCTTGAAGTCTTTGATTTCATGATTAATACTGAGATTCTTACTCTTGATTCACTCGTTTATTTGTGTAAGGAAATTATAAAGAGGATGAAAATTCGGTAGTATCCAATGACTTGCCATGACATTAAAACTTGATACTCTAGAGATCATAAATGATGATGTTACTAATAATAAGTATGGATACTACCCTAATAATAGACCATTAGATATTCTTTTAGATTATGGAATTCTCTTATTAGATAAACCTTCTGGACCAACTAGCCATGAACTTGTTGCTTGGACAAAGAGAATCTTGGGAATTACTAAGGCGGGGCATAGTGGAACCCTCGATCCCGGTACTACCGGTCTATTGCCAATAGGATTAGGAGATGCAACCAAAGCATTATCAATTCTTTTGTTTGGACCAAAGGAATACTATGCTGTTGCGAGAATTCATCAAGAAAAAGATATACATCAAATTGATAATTTACTTAAAGAATTCACAGGAGAGATCTACCAAAGACCTCCTCAGAGATCATCTGTAAAACGAGCGACTCGTGTTAGAAGAATTTATGAAATACAAAGACTAGAAAGTGCAGATAACATCATTCTCCTACGTGTTTTGTGTGAAGCAGGAACATACATTAGAAAACTCATTTATGATATCGGTGAAGTTCTTGGTACAGGAGCAACCATGTTTGAATTGAGGAGGACAAGGGTAAGTGTATTTTCAGAAGCTGCTGATAAATTAGTAAGGTTACATGACCTGGTTGATGCTATAGAGACATATAAAGAGACAAAAGATGAACAAAAAATTCGCTCCATTGTAAAACCAATTGAATTGGCCCTCGAAGGGGTTGTTTCTGTTGCAGTAAAAGATTCCGCAGTAGATGCACTTTGCCACGGTGCGCAAGTGGCAATTCCAGGAATCGTCGCTATTGATAAAAACTTAAAAAAAGGAAATCTAGTTGGAATCTATACATTGAAAGGAGAAATTGTTGCATTGGGTGAAGCTAATATGAATTCAGAAGAAATTGAACAAAACGACAAAGGGATAGCCTTCAATATAAAGAGATTGATAATGAAGCCTGATACTTATCCACGTTGCTGGAAGACCAGTAAAAAGTTGGAATAAAAAATTAAAAAATTGAGTATCTTTGCTCTAATACTTAACTGTTGTTTTTATTGCGTAGTGTAATACTCTATCCTATCCAATAAAGGATTATTCAACCTAGCCGCCATCTTCAGGATTATCGTTGCCGTCATTTGAGTCAGTAGCGTTAAGCATACTGGTATCGTTCGCTTTATTGAGGAGCTCCTTTAGAGGCTGTGGAGCTGTTGCATTTGTAGCATTTGTCATGTTAGTCACTTCTGGTGTTCCTGCTAGAGCTTGTTCTTCTGCTCCTGTTTTAGCTTGTTCTTTTTCGCCTTCAGTTTGTTTTGCTTCCTCTCTTGACTGAGATGGTGATTCTCCGCTAGTAGCATTAGTAGCTGTGGCATTAGCTTCTCCTCCTGCTTGGGCCTTTTCAGAAGTTGCATTTGTAACAGGTTCATCTTCTTCCTCCTGCCCACCCGTAGCATTAGCTATAGCTGAGTCCTCTGATACAATTTTTTTAATATCTTCTGGGGATGCAAGCTGAAGAATTGACTTATTATCATTTGATTCAGACGTCAATTTATCAAGTACTACCCTTGGTGCAAGTCCAACACCTGTGGTATTTTTCAAATCCTCATCAACATGCTTTATAATCTTTGAAGAGTTTGCTGGGAGTATCTGTAATATTTCAGTTCTATTGGTGATCGAGAGTGAATCACTATCAGGATCTTTAACTGGGTTTTCTTTTGGTAATTTATCTACTGTAATAGCATTTGCTGGTGGGGGTGGCGGGGCAGCTCCATCTTCACTATCCGGTACAAACCCCGGCTTTAGCCCGTCAGCTGTTGGTCTTTCTATATCAGTTGCATTCGTTGTATTTGCACCTTGACCAAAAACTTGACTTTGTGTAGGATGTATGATAAATAACACTGATGCCAGTAATAATAAACTTACAAAACCGTATTTTAGCACTTTCATTTCAAGACATAGATTTAACATGCTAACGATAATTTAAACAATGCTAATAAGATTTATGGATTTGGAAAATAGAGCAATTCACTAGAGAGTATCTACACAAGAAGAATTGAAAAATCAGTCATTCACAGAATAGTAATCTCTTTATAAAGAAAATTTTGTGGTTAATAAAAAATATTTAGAAATCTTCGCAATTTGATTTCTTGGTGTCCCCTTCTGACGGATGATAGTCTACGATAATATCATGTCCACCGTCACAGTCAAATTTATCCGCTCCTGAACCTCCTCTGAGTACGTCATCATCTTTTCCACCATAGAGTTTATCATTTCCTTTTCCTCCTGATAGCCTATCATCTCCACTGCCTCCAAATAAGTTGTCTTTACCTGCATAACCTTTTAGTTTATCATCACCTTGTTCTCCATATACCCAATCATTTCCTTTGTTTCCTGCTGCCCAATCATCTCCTCGACTTGCAAAAATGACGTCGTTGTCTCTATTTCCTTCTATTATATCATTTCCCTTTCCTCCTGTTATATCATCATCACCACTATTACCCTGAATCACATCGCTATTCTTTCCACCATAGATGGTATCATCGCCACCATTCCCTTCAACTATGTCTTCATCATCTCCTGCCAATATGTAATCATCACCAGAATTTCCCATGATGTTGTCTTCTCCATCATCTCCATACAGTTTATCTTCCTGAGATTTTCCCCACATTACATCGTCACCTTTCAATCCCCAGATGCGATCATTATCATTAGTTCCTGGAAGAACATCATCATCATTAGTTCCTACTATGTCGTCTGCCAATGCACTAGAAACAACTGATGGAGATAGTGCAACCGCCAACATCGCAATTAAAGCAACAAATATTTTTTTACCGTCGATAATCTTATAGTACATCTCTTATCTACAAATAGTAGAATGACCACCAATTTAAGCAGTACTTTTTTTGCTGAATCCTGACTAGAATTGTTAATGTATAATATCGAATAGAACCATCAAGCCTCAA
>JAATVL010000144.1 GCA_014523525.1 Nitrososphaerales archaeon TH703
AAATTTTTGCCATAATTTGGAGTCTTTTCTCTGTCATCAACAGATAATACATTTAAATTAGTAACTTTATACCCGGCAAAACCTAACAATGATGATTTCTCCAACTTAGGATCAGACCACGTCCTAATCCTCGATTCGAGACTTCGTGCACGCACTCTTGGGTAGAATGCCATACTTCCACGTCTAGGTGCACTATATTTTCGATGACCCATGGTTAATCCGTTTCTTGTAATCCCTTTAATAAATTAATAACATTTTACCAATCTGCGCAAATTGAGATAATCTTTTTTCGCAAAATTGTAGTTCTTCTTGCCCGAAAATGGGTCAAGCGTTCAAGTAATTATTAACTATTGACAATGTACCAAGAATTGCCTCTTCTAACCTTACGGTTTGAGTACCTTGATTAGGAAACATGTTCAAAAAATGGGGTTTCTGATTAATTCTTTGATTTTCACTTTCGAGTATTTTTCTTAGGCCAAACTTCGGGCCGCCAAACACAACGAGTAGATTCTTTGACATTTTTAGACTGCTCATCAAATCCGCTACATGTTTTGTAAATGGTGATCCTTCCACCGAAGTCATTAATATTTCACCCTTTGTATTTTCTAGCAGTGCTGATAAGGAGTCTGCAAGTTGGACATCATATCCCCAGTAACCATCAATCTCTTCTTTTGAAATATCTTCCGCCAGCAGCTTTCCTTTATTTGAAATTTTTACAAGAACTTTTTTGCCTAATTGGGTTCCATTATATCTAATAAGCTTTTGAAGTCCTACATCCACATATAATGAGTCATTTTGCTTTACAACAAATCCAAATCGTATTTCACTGTCTTTGATATCCTTAATGTCTATGAGTGCTTTATGATGAGGTGACTTTATGGGGGGTAAGATTCCGGCATGCTTCAGTATCCACATTTTGGGATAGATTTTTTTTCTAAGATATGGGGGTGTGTCAAGATATTCAAGTATTGTTTTCAAGATTTTTTTGTCGATTTTTTCAGCTTTTACGCTCCTATCATGATAAATAATGATCTTATTGACACAGAATATTGAACAAGAACGAGAAATTTGTGAGATTTTGTAACTTTTGTCAAGAATTGTTTGAGATTCTATCAAACAGGAGTCAGGTATTGCAATCCACAGATTAGTCACATTAGTGTGTAGTCCGTTTATTCCGATAATAATTTTTCTACGGTTGTTGCCATTAGACCTGTTGATCCAAAGGCCGTTTCGCGAAGAATTCCTTTTTTGTCAATAAATATTGTTGAAGGAGTACCCTTCAATGAATACTCTTCGAAAGTCACAGGACTGTAAGGTTTTGTTTCCAAATATGATTTGACGCGTGAAATAATTTGATCCTTGTCTTTTTGATGATACAAATCAAAATCAAGGACATTTGCATTTACAAATTCCATAATTCTCTTGCCTTCTATAGGAAGTCTTTCTTTTAGAAGCATATCCATGCCAACAGGAAAAGGTATATTGTAAGATAACTTTCCCTCATTTAGTAACTTATTCTGGTATGAAAGAGTAGTAAGAGTTTCACCTATGACCTTACTTTTCTGTAGTAGCAATTTTAGATTTTCAAGTGTATTCTTGTCAAAATCTTCAAATGCTGTGGCAAGTCCTAATACCACAACTCCATTGTTCTTGTACTTTTGATATGTATCTATTGCTTCAGGTATTCCATAAATAAAACACCCGGGGCAGTTTACTTGGAAAACTTCTACAACGATTACTTTACCTTGATAATCTTTCAGACTAATAGGACCGCCTTGCACCCATTGGCTAACTTTCAATTCGGGAGCAGGTGAACCAGCTTTAACTGTCACAAAATTTAGAATATTACTTGAATATTTAAACCAATATTGACTTGATTTAGAAGATTAAAAAATAGAAATTATTGAGACCCTCTTTTACTGGCATTTTCTTTCGACTTTGATGCATATTTTTCAATGTCATTATTTTCGATTCGCTTCATTCTATTTGTTTTGGTATCTATTTGAGCCATTTTTATGTGTCTAGTCCCTGTTTTCTCCTCGCTAATCAAATAAATAGACTCCAATGCAAGGCTACTTGCCTCATCCATGCTTATATCACCATCGTAGTTTTTTTCGAGGAATTCATTTACTTGATCGCTTCCATTGCCAATCGCAACTGCATCATATCCAATGTAAGTTCCACTTGGATCAGTTTGATAAAGTGAAGAACCACTCTTATCAACTCCCGCGAGGATTAATGCAACACCATATGGTCTCACTCCAGCGTATTGGGTAAATTGTTGCGCCATATCTGCAAGATTCTTTGCAACGCCCTCAACGTCTACAGGTTCATCGTATATCAATCTATTACTCTGGGCAAAGAATCTTGCATGATCAACCTGAGTTCTTGCGTCAGGAATATATCCTGCTGCAGCCACTCCAATATGATCATCTATTTGAAATATCTTTTGAGTAATATCCGAAACTTGTAATTTCCTAGCTTTTTCTTCCACAGCTAATACCACACCCTCTTTACTTTTGATGCCGACTGCTAGAGTTCCTCTTCTTACGGTTTCGATTGCATACTCTACTTGGTATAGTCTACCGTCTGGTGAAAATACCGTTATTGCTCTATCATAACCAGCTGCTGCAGGTAACAAATCAGCTCTAACTTGTTTGGTTTCTTTAATTTAAGTTTACCTTACTATCATACTTTAAATTGTCAATTGATTTTTCAAAAGATAGACATACCTTTGGAAGAAGAAATAATATTTCAGGGTCACAAGAATATTCTTTCCCTTCACTCCAAGACAATTGAAATTACTAAGGATTCCAATTTGACCAAAAAGGGTGATTGTATTGTTGGTGTTTCAGCAAACAAGGCATGTGATGATTTGGATAATTCATTTAAGAAGAAATTAAGAACAACTGACACAGTCGTAAAAATGGGAATCATTGTAGAACCTTACGTATTTAGCCTGGCTGGATTTGGCAACAATAATTTAGAAATTACCCACAAACATGATATAGTATTGAGGAAATCAAATTTCGTTGATTCCAGAACACTGATTGTCTCATGTAATAAATCGGCAGTTGATATTCCAAGAAATCTCATAAATACGTTAACCAATTCTGAAAAAAAAGGAATATTGAGAATTAAAATTGAATAACAAGAAATATAAAAAACTGGAACCTAGGAATCGGGAATTCATATCTTGGATATCTTTTCATAAACAAACGAATACCTTTTCAATAATTCATTAATTACATCAGAAGGAAGTTCAGGAGGGATCGGTTTCTTTCCGTCTTCAGATGCCTGTTTGACTATATCTCTAAACCCAACTTTAGTTAGCCAATCTCTAAGATATTGTTTATCATAGCTCACTTGCTCCTCTCCGACTTTGTATGAATCTATAGTCCACATCCTGAATTCATCAGGGCCCAGTGAATCTGCTAAAATAATTTCAGATGTGGTAGGATCCTTTCCAAACTCAAATTTTACATCTGCCATTATGAATCCTGCATTTTTCGATATCTCTGACATTTGTCTGTAAAGTCTTATCGACGCATATTTTACATATCTTAGTTCATCATTTGTCAGGATTTTTTTTGCCAAAATTTGATCCTCAGAAATAGATAGATCATGGATTTTTGACTTTGTTGTTGGATCAAATATTGGTTCTCCTAACTTGGACCCAATTTTCAAATTGGGGCCTAGATCAGCAATAGTACGACTACTAGTGTACCGTTCGTAAAGACTTCCATACAAGTATCCTCTAACCACACATTCAAGAGGAATCATTTCGAGTTTCCTTACGACCATTTTGTCCTTAGCATCTAATCTTACCATATGATTTCTAGATTCCAAGCGGTTAAACCAAAATTCCGCAAATTTGCACAAAATTTCTCCCTTTCCTTTTATGTCAGTAATCATCGGTACATCGTATGCTGAAACTCTATCTGTAAAATGAAATAACAGGTTCTTGTCGTCTAATTCATAGACGTCCTTTACTTTACCGCTGTGAACAAACTTCATTAGTCTTCATCTGAATAACACATATTTATCATATCAAGTTTTATTCCTACTATTGGCCTTTTCTCATTCTTGCAAACCATATTCATTCCATTTTTTTGTTACTAAATTAATGGTACTTTTATCAGGAAGTGCCTCCTCTTGAACTGGCCTTTCGAATCCTTCTTCTTTTGTTTTTTTAGTTGCGTCAATACCCATTTTTGATCCTAAATTTAATAATGGAGACGCGGGGTCTAGACTATCTGTTGGCACGTTCTCAATTAACATTGTATCCCTCTTGGGATCAGATCGAGTCGTTACAGCCCATATTACATCATTTATATCATGCACGCTGACATCCTCATCAACTACGATCAATATCTTTGTAAGTGACAGTTGACCCATGCCCCACAGACCCATCATCACTTTTTTGGCCTGCCCGGGATATCTTTTTTTAATTGAAACTATTGCCATACCTTGGAACCAACCCGCAGCGGGCATTGAAAAATCAACTACTTCAGGTTGGAACATCTTTACCAACGGTAGAAATGCTCTTTCAATTACTTTACCTATGTAAGCATCTTCAAGTATGGGTTTTCCTACAACTGTTGTAAGATAAATAGGATTATTTCGCATCATTATACCAGTCAGAGTAAAGGTAGGATAAGGTTCTGGTGGAGTATAATATCCGGTATGGTCTCCAAAGGGACCCTCTATGTTCATTTCCGATGGATCAACATAACCTTCTAAAACAACTTCAGCAGACGCAGGAACTTCCACATCGACTGTTCTGCATTTCACAAGATCTATCCCCTTTCTTCGTGTGATTCCTGCAAAAAGAAACTTATCCAATCCTTCTGGAACAGGAGCTACCGCGCTAAAAACTGTTGCAGGATCAGCTCCAATAACTATTGCAACCTCTGTTTTTTGCATCTTTTCTTTATTCATTTGATAATGCAGTGCGCCTCTCTTGTGAACTTGCCAGTGCATTATAGCTTTTTTAGAACCAATAACCTGTAATCTGTATACACCTAGGTTTCGAACCTGTGTTTCAGGATTTTTTGAAACTGTAATTCCAAAAGTGATAAATCTTCCAGAATCTTTAGGAAACGATTTAATTATTGGTAAACTGTCTAACGTGGGTTTAGAAGTTTCAACTATCTCCGTTACTGGACCAGAACTAGTACTTTTAGGACCATAGTCGGAAATCTCTGATAACTTTGGAAGCATCTTAACTTTGTTCAATAGTCCATGAGGTATCTTCAATTTTGTCAATGTCGTCATGCGTTCACCTATCTCTTCAAAATTTTCCATGTCAAGAGCCATCTTCAATCGTCTCAACGATCCAAATGCGTTACCTAGTACTGGAATTTTGAATCCTTCTACATTCTCAAATAATATCGCAGGACCCTCATTCTTATACATAACTCTGCGCAGAATTTCTGCAATTTCTAAATCGACTGAAACTTTTGTTCTTATTCTTCTCAATTGACCTACTTTTTCAAGAGATTCGACGTACTCCCTTAGGCTATCAAAATACACATTGATACTTTTTTCCATATGAGATATTAGTTTTGTTGATCTGCAGTTGGTAAAATAAGGTTGATAGGTTCCTATATGTTCAATTAACTTTACTTTTTTTAAATAAAGTATTCAATAGCATTGCAATTTGAAAATAAACATATCGAGGATTAAGTACAGAATAAATTACAATCCAGTGAATTACAACAGCAGCACAGGTAAGTATGAAAGTGGAAATGAATCTTATACCTTTTATAGCCAGGCAAAGGTAAATCTGTGGAAATGCGATAAGTGTGCCATGAAGTTCGGTACTTTCAGGAGCTTAAGAAAACATAAATCTGAAGTGCACGCTTATTGAGGCCTAATGATATCAAATAAAGTACCGTAAGAACGCCCGTTTTTGAATTATCCGTTTTAACTTTTCAATAATTAATTTCACGACAAAAAAGTTTTGCAAGTTGGTCTAGAATTCTTGCAGTCGCACCCCAAATAATTTCATTTTTATAGGTAAATTTAGGTAAGTTGGGAATGGAATACTGCTTTTGATGCATTAGGTCATTTTCTCTAGTTTCAAGTAATGGTATGAGAGGCGCGTCAATGATTTTTTCAACTTCGTAATTTGTACTGGTTATTACTGGCATCCTGTCTATTAACGCCACATATGGATAGATTATGTAACGCGAAGTTAATGTCCTCTCGGTATCCAGGTAGCCAACAACTTGCTTTCTTGTGATCTTGATTCCAATTTCTTCACTTAATTCTCTTACCGCAGTTTCTAACATCTCAACGTCATTTTCTATAAAATTACCACCAGGAAACGAAATTTCGCTGGCATGATTTTTCACAAGGTTAGTCCTTTTTATCAAGATGACATGAGGATTTGAATTTGTGAAATGGATTGTAATCATTACGGCTGCAAATTTGAATTGTTTTGAAGATGTTGGAAAAATTACTTTTTTATGCAAAAAAGGGTAAATCAAATCTTTGACTAGTTTTTCATTGTACAAAAGAGAATCGTCGTATGTATTCATTATTAATTAAACTATAAAATCTATCTCATGATAATTTTTTGAAATTATACTACATTTTAAATTTTTCAAGGTATTAAATTAAGGCTTTAATTATGATAATTATTGTCTGATATTCATGGATATCAAAGTTATTTATGAGATGAACCCGCCAAAGGTTCTTTACAATAATCGTTTTGATAATGATGCAGTAAACAAGAATATTGGTCTTTTCTTATCAAGAGCAAGGAGTGTATCAGAA
>JAATVL010000145.1 GCA_014523525.1 Nitrososphaerales archaeon TH703
AACAGTTTCGCCTACCTTCCACAGAAAAATTTGCTAAAAATAATCACATAGACATCAAACTGCGTGAGAACATAATAGAAGTTATAAAAGATTTCAAAGAAAATTTTCTAAGTTGATCGACAAATTGAAATGAAGTTCAAATCTTCTTTAATACTTCCTTCTTCACCTTAGCCAGTTTTGGATTTACTTGTATAATCGAAAGTATCCTGTCCAGTTTTTCGTCGGTCTGCTGTCTTAACTTTTTCATATCTCTCTGATGTTCCAGTTTCATTAATGTGATTTCATCTTGTTCCTGCTTAACTTGCTCTAATTCCCTATGAAGCCTGTTCTCTTCGTTAATTGTCAGTTTGTTTACTGCTTTTTCATATTCTTGAAACATTTCTTCTTCAGTAGGCCTATAGTAACAAGATGCTAGACCTATCTTGTGACCCAATAACATTTCCCTTATCTCTGGGTTTATCTTTAAATTGATTAATTGAGTTGTAAAGAACTTGCGGAAGCCGTGACTTTCTTTAACCTCGCCAGTCCTGACTCCTGACCTCTTTATTAGCTGAACAATAGTCCATTTCAACATGCCTAATGTCATTTGCTTTGGACTACGGGCGCGAAATTGGTCTCTTTTGTTGAAATGCTCTCTTATAAGATATGAGTTTTTGTCTAGTTTTTCGCCGTAACGAGCGCGCATATCCAAATAAAAATCAACTGCCCTCTTGCATTCTGGCGTTATGAATGTGAAATACTCCTCCCTTTCATTTTCGTAAACTGTGAGCTTTCTATTATTATCGTCTAAATCTCTGAGTCTCAAATATGGTAAGGCCCCGCGTCGTATGCCTGCAGATACCATTAATAATATGACAACGCGCATCCTCTCGTCGGCAAATTCCAATATTTTAGAAATTTCTTCGTGTGTATACGCCCTGTCTTTTCTCACTCTGCTTTGAAGTGGTATGAACTTATTTATCTTTGAGATATTCAAGACCACATCATTTATTTTGTAAAAGGCGAATACGGCAGCAGCATAGTTATGAATTGCAGAATAACCTTTGCCTCTTGCCTTCATATCTGTGATAAAGTCAATTATTTTGTGCTCTATCAATCTAGGGTTATTTCCACAAAAAATGTCTTCATTTATACCTACAAATTCTTGATATTTTTTGAAGTATCCATCATATGCCTTCTTTGTATGCGGTGATCTGATTGACGATAAGAAGAGCTCTAGCGCTTGCATGTATATACTGTCTAAAAGACCAGCTAATAAAGACAGTATTTGCTATACCAAATTCATATATTGGCATGGATTTCGATTACATTATGGTCAATTTCCATACAGCAAAGAAGATCAACGCTCCTGTTTCCGAGGTCTGGAAAATTTTGTCCGACGTTGATAGAGAACCTGAATTCTGGCATGGAACAAAATCCATTAAAAACATAACCAAATCAGATAAAGTAGTGGAGAGAGAAGTTGTGATTGCTTTCAAGAATTCAGTTTGTAAAGAAACCGTTACAATAGATCCAATGAAGTCTATTACAACAGAAATTACAGACGGGCCACTAAAGGGAAAAAAGGTAGTTGTCATTAATCCCGATGGAGACCAGGAAAGTATAGTTGACGTAGAATGGGATATTAGACTATCAGGTTTCATGGGAATTTTTTCAAAGATGGTTAAAAAACATATTCTAGAAGGTACGAACGATGCGTTAGAAAGAATCTCAAAAGTGGTCGAAAAATAGTCTCCAAGCGTCACCAAAATGATCCAACGATTGGACAAAAGTGGATATCTAAACTATGAAAAATATAGGTGTATAAGACTAACAGATGAAGGAATTAAAATAGCTAAAAGTATACGGAATAGACACGAGATTTTGGCTGAATTCTTTAGAATCATAGGAGTTGATGACGAAATTGCAAATAATTATGCAGAAGGAATAGAGCATCATTTACATCATGAAACACTAAAGAAATTGGAGGAATTTATGATCGCAATGAAGAACAAGTCAACATCGACTATTGATTGAATTTATTCACATCAGTTAAGTTTATTTTGAATTATCAACAGGATATACTACTTTAATTCTTTAAGTAAAGTATCTACTTTTAATGTATTGATAATATCCATTTTTTTTGCCCATCCTCTTCTTGCCTGACCTATTCCAAATAAAAGGTAAGCAAAATGGACAGGATGATGCGCATCAGAATTTATGGCCAGTTTTACTCCATTTTGTACTGCCAATCGTATATGTTCATCTCTTAAATCCAACCTATTATAACTGGAATTGATTTCAAGAACAGTTCTGGTCTCACACGCAGTATTAATTATTTTATCTACGTCTATTGAATAACCTTCCCTTTTGTTTATTATTCTACCTGTAGGGTGAAACAATATGTCTATGCTTGGGTTTTTTGCTGCCTTGATAAGTCTCTCCGTTTGAATATCCTTGGACAATGAAAAATTTGAGTGTATTGAAGCTCCTACGATATCTAGCTTATCCAATACATTATTGACTATATCAAGGGTACCGTCTTTAAGAATGTTGACTTCGGCAGAACTCAAAATCCTAAACCTACTATCAGTTGAGTATTCGTTTATAACATCATTTAATTCTCGTATTTTATTTATTTGGTCTAGCAGTTGGTTTTCATCCAAACCATTTGCCAATCTAAGGCTCTTTGTATGATCAGTAACTGCGATATAATCTAATCCAAATTTTTTTCTTGCCTGTAAAGCCATATCTTTTATTGACTTTGTACCATCGGTTTTTTCACTATGTGTGTGGAGGTCTCCTTTTAGATCACCATATTCTATTAAATCCAATCTCTCCTTTTGATTATTAGAAAAATACTCAATTTCGCCACAATTTTCCCTTAGTTCAGGTGGGATATAATGAAGGTGGAGTTTTTCATAAATTTCTTGTTCATCGTCTCCGGCAATTTGTTTCTTTTTTTTGGTAAATAGACCCCATTCATTAAGATGAAGTCCAATTGAAATAGCCAAATTGCGTAACGAAATATTGTGATCCTTGTTTCCAGTAAAATATTGTGAAGCGGATCCAAAGCTTTCTTCAGGAACTACCAATAAATCAACACCAATTCCATTGCTAAGTTCAACAAATGCTTTTGCTTTGCCTTTACCCTTAATTTCTTCGACTTCAGGCATATTGACAAAAAAGTTAACCACTTTTTCTGGTTCTTTTGTAGAGACTAAAATATCAATATCTCCAATAGTCTCTTTCATACGCCTGAAAGAACCTACAGCTGCACAGCGAATCACACTATCTTCGGTGGTCAATCTGCTCTCTATATTTTTTATCAGAGGATAAACATCTCCCAGTAAGTATCTGGTTTTATTTTTTTTTGAAAGTTGAATCGTTCTCAGGATATTCTCTTCTTTCATCTTTGAAAAACCCTTTAACTTTGCGATTCTTCCTTCAGATGCTGCTTTTTCTAAATCAGATATGCCGTTGATTTTCACTTTCTCATAAAGTATCTTTATTGTCTTGGGACCTATTCCTCTCATATTATAAAATTCAGATATCTTGAGGGGTATTTTCGTCGTTAACTCTTGATGATAATCGATTTTATGTGACTTGATAAATTCCTCTATCTTTAATGAAATAGCATTACCAATCGAAGGTATTTTGCGAAGACCCTGAATACCATTTTTAAGATATATTTCTTCAAGTCCCACAGTCAAATTCTCGATTACATCTGCAGCCTTTTCATATGCCCTAACCTTGTAGATGGTATTTGGATCATTTTCCGCTATCTGGATAAGGTATGCAATTTCACGAAATATTCTGACAATTTCAACATTTTTCATTTCATAATTTTATATATCCTGTGTAAGTCACGTAATAATAAATTTAGTCTTTAAAACTGGAGCTAGGGTGAAATTCATATCATGGTTAGGCGGATCCATTCAATATTATCTCTAAATTCGGAATAAATCAGTTACATAGATATCTATTACCGCCATGAACCTAATATCTGAATTCAACCCTTGAATCACTTTGAGTTCAATTTTTTTCCACACAAGTTAAATGGTATAAGAATACTAATAGGTATCATGATTGAACTTGGATACGATTATCCGCTCTATAGGCCTCCTTCAGAAGCTAATTCGGTTATATTTCAGATTACTTTGGGATGTTCCTTTAACAAGTGTTCATTTTGTAATATGTATAGAACTAAAGAATACTCTGAGAGGCCGTGGGCAGAAATCAAAAGCGAAATCGATATTGTATCTAAATCATATCCTCAAACCGAAAAGGTATTTCTCGCAGATGGCGATGCGTTAAACCTCTCAACAGAAAAATTGATTCAAGTCTTGGATTATGTTAAGGAAAAATTTCCAAATTTAAAGAGAATTTCTTGTTATGCAATGCCGAAAAATCTCCTTCAGAAAAGATCTGATGAGTTGACTTTACTCAACGAAAGGGGACTAAATATGTTGTATGTCGGAATAGAAACAGGGCAAGATATACTACTGAAAAAAATAACCAAAGGAGCCACTTCAAAGGGAATTATTGATGCATGCAACAGGGCAAAAAAAAGCGGGTTCATTATCTCCTGTATGATTATTTTGGGTATTGGTGGTAAGAAATATTCAATTGAACATATAAAAGAAACAGCTAAAGTAGTAAGTGAAGTTTCACCAAACTTTCTAGCTGCCTTGACACTAATTCTTGAGGATGGTGTATATGATGAGTTTATGCAAAAATTTGGTGAACCATTTGAATTTTTGGATGATTCATTAATACTTAATGAGCTTGAAATTCTAGTCGGTAGCATTGCACCTTCTTCTTCTATTGTCTTTAGGGCTAATCATGCTTCAAATGTATATTCGATTGGTGGGAACTTGCCAGAAGACAGGGATAAAATGATTCAATTAATAAGAAGCTTAAAAGAACATCCTGAATTATTAAAACCAAGGGTATTACGTAGATTTTAATATTATGAACATAACAATTTAGAAACACGGTTTGTTTCATGAATCTGATTATTCGTACATCCGAACGATATTGACTATTTGATTCACTCGTCAAGACAGTTTGATAGAAGAATTTTGAATGAAATGAATTGAATATCACAGCTGGCGGCGGGACGAATTTAAAGAATTAGAGTAACAACCAATAACCCACCACCAGGTGTAGTTGAAGCGTTACCTTTAATTGTACAACAAACTATAAAACAATTATAACTCTTATCACATACGTTCAAAATCTATAAACAATCTAATAGCTAGTTCATCAATGGTTCAAAATAAAATTTTAGCTAGTACACTTATCAGAGAATTAAACTTGTACATAAATTAATCAACATCTGTATACTTCTATTAGTAACTTATTTTATTTTTATTTCTTGTATCTCTCCCATGTATTTTCTTAATACATTCGGTACTATTACGGTGCGATTATTTGTTTGATAATTTTCAAGAATTGCAACCATTGTGCGTTCCGTGGCGACAAGTGTACTATTCAGTGTATGTACTAGCTGTGTTTCATCATTGACTTTTTCTCTATGACGTATACTTAATCTTCTCGACTGGAAATCAATACAATTAGAACATGATCCTATTTCTCTATACTGATTTTGTCCGGGCATCCATGCTTCTATATCATAGGTCTTTGAAGAGACTTTGCCTGTACCCGCACTACACAACAGTACTACTCTAAATGGGATTTCTAAATTTTGGTAAAATCTTTCTGTGACATTTAACATTCTTTCGTGTTCATCAAATGAATTTAAGGAATCTGAGATCACAAATTGTTCCACTTTTTCGAACTGATGAACCCTGAAAATTCCCTTCATGTCTTTACCATGTGCACCAGCCTCCTTTCGAAAGCATGGACTGATACTCGCATATCTTAAGGGCAGTTTTCTTGAGTCCAAAATTTCATCCATGTGCATTGATGCCATTGCGTGCTCCGATGTACCAATCAAAAATAGATCTTCATTTTCAATTTTATAAATCACATCTTTAAAATCATCCATGATAATAGACCCCTTAATAGCATCGTTCCTTAGCATAAATGGCGGTTGAATCAATTGGTAGCTATGTTCAGCAAGAAAGTCCAAGGCATAGTTTATCAAAGCCTGGTTCATTTTAACAAGCTCATCTTTTAAGAAATAAAATCGAGCTCCAGATATTTTTGCAGCTCTTTCCATATCAATTAGTCCAAGTGAATTGGCCAGATTAACATGGTCGATCTTGAAGCCAGATTTAATGTAATCATCATGCATTCTGATAACAATATTATCCTTCTCACTATCTCCAGTTGGCACTGATTCATCTAAAATATTGGGAATCGAGTAAATTAATTGAGAGTATCTTTTTTCTACTCTGCTTTTCTCGCCCTCCAAACTGTGCATCATCTCGCCAACATTTTTCATTTCATCGAGTTCTTTAATTACACTTTCTTGATTCTTTTTCTTCTTCGCAATACTTTGAGATAAAGTATTTTTTCTGTGTCTTAAATTCTGAGTTTCTATTATTAAATCACGTCTTTTTTTGTCTAGATCCAATAGTTCGGAAAATGGATATTCGACTCTTCTTCTCTTTAGCATGTCTTTAATGTGGTGGGGATTATCCTTGAGAATCTTAGGATCAATCATTAGATGTCACTATGCTTGATAACGATATGTGTTCTAGTAGTTCATCTATAGTATTAAGGAACGTTCCTGTCCCATTTTCGCAATAAATGTCAATTACTAAATATTTGTTATGAGATTTAATATCAATCTTTAATCCTGCGGGGATACGAACATTATCTGGTGTTAATACATCGATAATAGTATCTACTTCCTTCTTACTATCAAATTGTATTTTCATACTAGACTTGATATTAAACCCTTCTTTCATTTCGAAATCTTCTTGATTACTTTCGAAATAATAGACATCAATGTATCCTCTTGTACCGAAGGAATTATAATTTGTCCATCGGCATTACTAAATGTCACTGTAATTCCATCAATTGTATTTGACAATTCCTTGGCCATCAGTTCAACATCCATATCTCCATCGTAACCAGAGCTAAGGAAATATTTGGAATAATTCTCATCAATTGCTATTTTCATGATTATCACTTTATTCATAAATTGATAATGAGATGTCAAAAGACGAGACAGGTAACCAACGTAACCAACATAATCTGGTTCAATGATCCCATCTGCACTAATGAATACAAACAAGCCCTTATCAGAAATTCTCCATTTTTCTTTTAGGATTTTAGAGATTAATTTTTGTGAACTATTCTTAAATTCTTGTAAGTCCCTTTCAGCCTCTTCGAGAGATTCTGCTCGTTCACCAAGGCAAATACTCAAGCCTATTCCAGATTTCATACTGAGTGCACAAGAATTCAATAACTCTGAAAATCTACGTGCGTCATATAAATGACTGCCGTATTCTTCTGTCGGAAGAACGTAGGTATAACCTATGAGAATGTTTTCTAAATTATCGACGTTCGTGTTCATTTGAGAACTAAGGTGATTCTTAATAGATTCAATAATAAGAAATTTTTCCTCTTGATTAATATCCGCTATTGTCTTCCATCTCCCATCTTTTTTCAAGTTAATGTTAGTGTTCTTCATAAGCTCAAGGCACTTGTCGCTATTCGATGTTATTCCATACAAATATGGGATGGATGTATTGGCAATAGATTCATGGATAGGTAAGGATTCATTATAGGACAACAAAAGATCAATATCTGTCTGCATTAATCCATTTTTTTCTGAATCTTTTAGTATCTCATTATTAAGACCAATTAGAGATCTCTTGTCCCCTACATCTTGATATTCTCCCAATGCAGAAACAATTGCAAGCGGAGATAGATCTGTAAATCTTTTATCCATACTTTTTACTAAAAGATAAGAAATACCTCCCGAAGTAATCTCTTTATCACCATCAATATCGTATTTCCACGGATTTAATATAGCATCATTATCGTCTGTTGCTATCTCGGCAATAGAAAGTTTCCTATGGTCCAGTATAATCCACTCCTTCGAAAAAAACTTGTTGAATAATTCTGATAAACCCGTGCCAAGCTCTGTGAATAAATAAAATTCATGATCTTCACTTTTTAAATCAGCAATACTATCTTGACTGATTTTATTCACAAAGCGGGCTGTTGCCTTTCCGCCCAATTTCCAAATAGCTCTAATCAATAGGCTTGCAGAAACAATTCCATCGCATGATGAATTCGATACTATTAAAGTATCTTTTCTATCGTCAATTAGATTCTTTACTTTTTCACTAGTTAAATTTACATTTTCATAAAATTCCTTGTAACCCATTTAATTCATTATTCAAGTCGAGCAATTACCGCAGCATATTTCCAATTTTGTAAAATTTTTCCTTTCCTCTTATAATATTTTGAAAGTCTATGAATTTTTGCTTCTATCAATTCAAGCGAACGAATATTTCTTTTGTCAGTGTTGTGCACCTTTAGATGTTTTTGTAAAGCTAGTGCCTTTTGAACTAGTTGGTTGAGGTCCTCAGGCATCTCTGGAGTAGAATTATTTTCCTCAAGAAGCTGGCTTATTCTCTTTCCCAATATTGGTTTTATTAGAGGAACTCCATATTGATCCCTCATTCTAACCCCAATTTCACTTGGGCTGAGGCCATCATTTGAAAGCTGAACAATAATGGTAGATAATTCTGATTTCTGATTAATCCAAGAAGGAGCAGTGTACGAAATAGGACGTGTTGAATGTGATTTCCCGTGTGTATGAGCATGAATTCGAGCCATTTAAGTAGAAATCAATAATGTGCATCTTAAATGTTACTTCTACAATAATCAAACTAGAAATTCCTAATTTTAACAACAATAGTATTTTAAATTTGTCTGAAAATATTTTCAAGACCAATAAGGTTATATATTTGGATTCGAATTTACAAATTTAATATGAATTCAGTTACCGTCGTTACAGTAGCAGCAATACTAATTGCAATGGGACCATTAGCGTTAACCTTGTATCAAACCGCAAGTGCACAATATACTACGGGTCAAACTTCCCCAGGAGCACTTAGTGTTGAGGAACAACTCAAACTCGCTAAGGAAAAGGTAGCCAACGCTGAACAAGCTGGTGCATACGGTTCTGGAACACCGTTCTTTGGTAAGAATATTGGTGATGCTGCAATTTACACTGCTGCAATAGTTGCAATATTTGGCGCCGTAGCTGCCGCATTCTTTGTGATGAGCAGAGGTAAAAAACCGGTAAAGGCATAGCGCTACTTTACTACTATTTTTTGTTTTTATAGCCATTACTTATTTTATGATAATGAAAACGTTGAAAGTGTCTCCGCTTAGATTAAAGTCCTATAAAATATTCTAAGATGCCCAAGGCACTCATTTGAATAGCTTTCGATTTTCGTTATTGTCTGAATATTCTGATCGATTTTACGCCTACTTTAAACTGACTCACCAAAATGTATATATCATAGAATTAATTTGCTAATAGATAATGAGCGGTATTGAAGGACTTGTTACAATGATTGGAAATTCGGTACACAGTCTAATTGGTCAAATTGGTCCATCGTACGATCCTTTGTTTTACGATGTAATGGTCTACATATTCGGAACAATGATGTTTGCAGTGTTCTTACTCGCAGCAATAGCTTTCTGGTTAAGGAAAAAAGGTCTCGGTGGCGGTTCTGCAAAGGAAAAATGGGTATCAGAGCTGGATAAATATTTTGAACAATCACAAATAGGTCTGCTTCCTGACGAAAAACATCACTGGTAAATTATAAAAGGTCAATCCATAAAAATTCTTAATTTTATTTTATTTTTTCAATAGATCTGATGCACGCAAGCTAGAATTCAATATAAGTAATTATCATAATTATCATAGTCCTAAAAAACGACTACTGTACTTCAATCGCAGATTCGGTGAACCCAAATTTAACTAGATAAGATTTTACATCTTCTCTGTGGTCTCCTTGTAGCATAATGAACCCATCTTTTGCAGTTCCGCCACAGGCTAATTTACTTTTCAATTCTTTGACTATATGTTGTATGTCACTCAATTTCGGATCAATACCTTCTATCATGGTAGTAGTTTTGGAAAAACGTCTTGTTTCAAGTCTTATTACAATTCTCGTTTCTTCTTTATCCAGCTCGCCACATGCGCAAAGGTCGTTTGGTAGTCCACATTTTTTGCATATCACCGCCATATTATAATTAATTTCCATTGAAGTATTCTCATTATTAAGCCTTGCCCGATTGACAACAAGTACTGAGATTTGTGATTGAATGGAAAAAAATTGAAATGTCAATATTAATGTCTAACGATTAATCAAAGTTTAAGTTATTGCTACTCGGTTAGAAGACTTTAATTTACATGATCGCAAAGATCAAATGCAGAATATGTCAATATCTGGTGACAAATATAAAGAAAATCTAAAACACGCTGCAGAAACCTTGCTTAAAGGAGGGACCCTACTATCTGAACCTTGCGATAAATGCAATGGAATCCAAGTAAAAAAAAATAACGAAATTACATGTATTATTTGTGGGAACAGTACTACGCTAAAAGAACCAAAATCAACAGAAGACATCGACAAGACTGTCGACAAGAGAATACTGCCAGATTTTAACATAACCGAAAAAATAGGAGACAGACTAGTAGAATTAATAATGAGTATTGGTTCAGATAAAAATTTAGATGAGGAGGAACAAAGATTGAGAGTCATTGACAATTATATCAAAATTTTAGAAAAAGTAAAGGTTCTCAAGTAATTTTAAGACTCTCTAATATTACAAGCGTATAAAACGGAATGTATTTAAGAGATGATTTAGAAATAACTTTTACATTGGGCGAAGGAAAGAAGAAAAATGCACCATTGCCTGCATCAAGCGCAGGATTATTAAGGTTTTTTGAAGATGAAACTCGTGGTGTTAAGGTAAAACCAGAAGTTATCCTAGGTGTTACTGGTGCTCTCATAGGAATTTCTATAATTATCAGAATCGTTTTCCCAGTATAGCATTCTATTAATAGCATTAATCGATGAGTGAAGATAGTGTAACTGATATACACAGAAGATGGTATTTCACACTTTTAAATCCATCTTCGTACAAAACCTCAGCAGCTATCTCAATAATTGCGTCATTAGGAATAATAGGCATTAATTATATTTCCTATTCTCATTTTACAGAATTAATAATTCATTTTGTCATAGCAACTGGAATTACTGTAGGTGGTTTTTTTCTAGATCTATTCTTACTAAAGGGAACACCTACAAATAAGATTTCAAAAGTGATTCATGTTGCAGCTTTTTCAAGCTCCCTTTGGCTAGTAACTATTTTATTAGGATTATTAGCAAATAACATTTTAAGTAAGAATTCAGATATCGTAAATTATGATTTGGCAGGAATGTTCGTTGCAAGTGGACTTCGTTACGGTATTTTTGTTTCAGTTTTTGGATCAAGAATAATTAGATCTGTATTAGTTTCATTTATTATGCCTACTATTTTTTTCACTAATTTATTACCATATACTTCTACATTTACTCTGCGTGACCATGTTACGGAACTAGTTATGGGTTCTCTTATCTTTACAGTGGGGGTTGTATGGTCCATATTAGCTGACAGAGCTGGATGTCCAAATTTCAAAAGCACTTTTAGAATATTACAGGCATTTTTATCTGCATGGACAGAAAATAAGCAAGAAAAGATGGAAGACATATTTGAATCAAGATCCAAAGTAGATAAGATAAGAACGCGGATGATGAAATTTGAAAGACAAGACGGAAAACAAGTATTTGTTGTATTGCCTGACATACATCCAGGGCCATTTAATCCAATAGGCGGGAGTAATCTTCCTCATAAACTATTCAATTTCTTTCATAAAAATGCAATAGTGTTACATAGTATTTCTGACCACTCATTAAATTTGCCTACAATCTCAGAAGTCAACAAGTATCTTGAATCACTAAAAAATTCAATTATTAAAAATAGTGGCAATGAGTGTACGTTGCCTTTACAAACAAAATCGAATGATTTCACATTGACTTGTTTAAATTTCAATACTAGCGTATTCATGATCATTTCAAAAGATAGTGGGATGGAGGACTTACCTTATTCAATTCGAGAAAAAGTCGAAGAATATGTAAAAGAGGCAGGATTTTCTGACATCATGATTGTTGATGCACATAATGCTCTAGGAAAGAAGATTTCTTCAGAAGAAGAAACGATCCTTTGTGATCTTGCATTATCTTCTTTAAAAAAACTAAAGAGTCTAAAATATCATTCCTACAGAATTGGGTACGCCAACTCTACAGGGTCAGAATTCAAATTTATTGAATTAGGTGGAGCTGGTATTGGCGTTCTGAATTTTCAAATCAACGATGATAATTATCTTATTGGTT
>JAATVL010000146.1 GCA_014523525.1 Nitrososphaerales archaeon TH703
ATCACGCCTCTTTCTGCTTTAATTATATCGAGTACTGGCTTTACATATATCCTTGTGGGCTTCAATAGTTCTTCTCCTATTGAACATTCAAGGAATGAATGACAATTCTCTAAATTGTACTTTGGAAATAAGACCTTGCGTGCAAGTGAATAGCCATTGGAATGCAATCCACTACTTTCCAATCCTATTATGATGTCACCTCGTGTTATTTTATCCCCCATGACTAATGTCTTTTTATTAGTTACTCCAAAAACAGTTCCAACCAGATCAAAAGGATTTTCTTCTGTTTGATTAAGGAGATCTGTAAGTATTGCAGTTTCTCCTCCAACTATTGCAATATTGGATTCCTTTGCTCCTTTTGATAATCCTTTCAATAGTTCTCTTACAAGGTAATGATCTGGTTTTTTCAATGCAATATAATCCAAGAATCCAACTGGCACAGCTCCAATACATATAATATCATTAACATTCATGGCAACGCAATCTATACCCAACGTATCAAATTTATTCATCAATTGTGCAACAATTATTTTGGTCCCAATTCCGTCAGTGTGCAAAGCAATAACTTTGGATCCAATTTCAATCAATCCTGCATAATGCCCAAATCCGGACAAAACTTTCCAATTCTTATTTTCAAAACTAAAATGAGTTTTTGATACAAGCTTACCAATATCACTTTGTATTTTACGTATTTTCTTTATGTCGACACCAGCTTTAGCATAATTCCACATACAGATATTCTAACTCTTACTGTGTGTATTATAAATAAAGGTATGATTTTCTATTTCAAACGAAAGGTTATTTGAAAATTAACTTATAAACATGATTACAATTGTAATAGGTATGGAAAATACCGGCTCTATTTTTGAAGAATCTGAAAAGACATTCATAGAATTATCTAACTCACAAAGGCTTCAGATAATTAATGCGTTAGAAAATACTAGTATGAATTTGACGTTATTAGCAAAACACCTTGGGATAACTATGCAAGAAGCTCACAGAAATTTTAATAGACTTATGGATGCAGGAATAGTAAGTAGAGATTCGAATGGGTCCTACTCATTAACAACCTTTGGAAATACTATAATCACCCAAATTCCTTCTATTAATTTTCTCTCAAAAAATAGAAATTATTTCTCGGATCATCATTTTGCAAATCTTCCGATGAAGTTTGTTCAAAGAATTGGCTCACTGGACAATAGTAACTTTATCCGGGGCTTGGTCGCAGTAATTGAGGAAATCAAGGAATTGTACAGGCATTCTCAAGAGTACATTTATGGCATGATCCCACAAGTGCCTTTAGATCTTATGGAAGTAGCTGCGAAGACAGTAATGGAACGCAAAATCAAGTTTAATTATATTTTACCAAAAAATGCGGCAATACCAAAAAAAGGTAAAGATTTTCTAAATGAGATTAATTACCAAGAACTGTTAAAAAAAGGATTAGTTGAGAGAAAGATGATAGACGAGGTAAAAGTTTCAATAGTTTTGAATGAAAAAAAAGCATTAGTTATGTTTCCATCGGTTAAGGGAGAAACTGACATGAATGGAGCATTTTCTAATAGCATTGATAGAGAAAACAATAAACTATTTCATGAGTGGTGTTTAGATTATTTCCGATATAGCTGGTTAGATTCAAAACCGTTCGATAATAGTAAACTTAGAGAAGTATGACCGGAGGAAATCTAAGTGGTAACCGTATTCAGAAGATAATTAGATATGATTTGAACGATATTAATCATGTTCAGTGATTTTTTGCGGCTTGCAATGCAGAAAATAGTGCTCCAGCCTTATGCTCTGTTTCCAAGTATTCATTTATAGGAATCGAATCCGTTACTATCCCTGCACCCGATTGAATATAGGCGCTGTTTCCATTTATGAATAAGGATCTTATTATTATTGCAAAGTCGCAACATCTATTGAAAGAGAAGTAACCCAGAGCGCCTGCGTATGGACCCCTAGAAGATTTTTCGAGCTCTGATATTACTTCCATAGCTCTCAATTTGGGTGCACCAGAAACCGTACCTGCTGGAAATAAAGATCTAAAAGCATCAAAACTGTCGTATTTATCGTCTAAAGTGCCCGTTATATGTGAAACCAAATGCTGAACATGACTGAATCTCTTTACTATCATCAATTCTTTTGGTTGTACGGACCCAAATTTGCATATTCTGCCCAAGTCATTTCTTGCCAAATCTACAAGCATAGTGTGCTCAGCAAGCTCTTTTTTATCTCTTAAAAGCTCATTTTTTAGCTTCCTATTTACCCTCTCCACGTTGGAAACAGGTCTTGTTCCTGCAATAGGAAATGTCTCAATCTTGTTATTAATTACACGAAGGAGCATTTCAGGACTTGATCCAATAATAAACCTCTTTTTGTATTTAAAGAAATACATGTAGGGTGAAGGATTCAATTTCCTGAGATTCTGGTAAAGATGCATAGGATCACCGTACAGTCGAAAATTGAACTTTCTAGATATTACCACCTGAAAGACCTCACCTTGATATACATATTGTTTTGCTTTCTTCACGTTGGAAATAAATTCACTTTTAGTTGTTTCTGAAACTGGTTTTGAATAAGAGATGCCTTTTGCGAGTATTTCGTCTTTGGAATTTATGATTTTTTCTAATTCGTTAAGCCTTGATTTTTTACCGATGTGAAAATAGTGAGTTGCATTGTCCTTCTTGTCATGAATCAAGCCGTCAGTATAGATCCCAAATTCCATTAAAGGAAACAAATTGTTAGATCTTTTTTGTGGTAACTGTTCCCAGAATTTAATAGCGTCATAGCTCACGTATCCCACTGCTCCTCCTATGTATCGGAGTTTCTTCTCATCAATAATTGGCAGTATTTGTCTTAATTCCAAGAGAGGATCCTCCACTTGTTTTTTGTATACGATTTTTTCGTTTTGATAAATTTGAAATTTTCGTCTATCACACTTTATAGTAAATTCTGGATCAAATCCTATTACTGAGAATTCCGAAAGTTCCTTAGGTCCAGTTAAAGATTCCAAAATAAATACATCTTCATAATTCATATAAATTTGCTTAAAGATCTCAAATGGATCCCTGTCGGTGTCAATTTTTTTCTTATTGAAGATAAGTTCATGTGAACTTGAAATAAGATCCTTTAGCATTTACGATTGTTACCATAGAAGGGTGTTTTATAACATGATTTAAATCTTATGAGATCGATATTTTACAAATTTATTGATTAATTATGTTCAGTATTTGTTAAAGAATTAAAACTTATGATGAAACAAACCTGATTTTTCTAGCTTAATTAAATGGTAACACTTTGCAGTTTAATTCAGAGGGAATCTCTTTCACTAGCGATCAATTATGTTAGCGGTTGCCAATGGCTTTCTGCCCATAAAGCCTTCATCCTTTCTATGCCAAAATTTTATTTCATTTTCACCTTCTTTCCAGCAAAGCCATACTTCTTCATCAAACCTCAAGGATGGAAAATCTAAGAGCCCTTCGTCAACACTTTTGATCATGACTCCTTTATTTTCCAATTCTGCTATTATTTGATACAGTTTAAAAACAGCGTTATTTAGCTCCTGTTTTTTATTTATGAAAGGAGTGAATTTTGTCCCATCATTAACCATTCTTTGTAATTCTTCCTGAAGTTTAATCACTTTATTTTTTTGAATAGTAATAGTTGAAAATAATTTTTTTACTTCTGGCAAAATTCTATTAGCATCTTGCGGGGTGAAGTAAACCGACATATATTCCAAAAATTACACAAGACAATTTAATCATTATTATTTCTCTGTACTTATTGTTAACAATGGCTGTCTGATATTTCTCAAGAATACTTTCATCCCTATATTTTGTGTTTGGCCTTTCTAATTTTATTCAAATCACCGAGTCCATGTGAGTAAACTTCCCATGAATTTGATCTTCCAAACAGATTGTCTAATTTATCCGAGGCGTTAACAGAGAATTTATTTAATGCAAGATGAATTGATTCATGACTTATAATGGAGGACGCTACCTCAGCCGTCTTCCCCACCGAATCATATTCCCTCCAAGACCGATAATTAGAGATAAAAGCCCGAGACTTGCCATAGTAAGATACGAACATCAAACCTCTTCTACCCATCATCCCACGCAAACGAAGATCCGCAACCATCCTTTATCTGTACTCCCATAATATTCATTAATGTTTACAAGATTTTTCTAATCTACACATATTAAATATCTCAATAATAATATGACTTATTGCAATAGATTCTTAGAGATATTATTAAGAAAGTCTTTCAATAATAAGAAAATTACAATATTTGTGGAATAGCAAAAGTACTCAAAATATTTATTTACTTGTGAAGTCTGATAGTCAAGGTAATACTCTTTTAAAACACGAGGTAAATTGTGATTTTATGACGAATTTGAAATTACAAAATAAATCAAAGATATTAAAAAATAATTATACTGATTCATTAAGTTTAACTCTGGACGCCGTAGAGGTTGGCTTAAGAGCGGTAAACCCTGTGTCCTTGATGAAAAATTCAGTTAAATTGAGAC